>JAGXIO010000216.1 GCA_024635555.1 Saccharicrinis sp. | reverse complement strand
TACTTTTTTTTAACTAGGCACGGCATTCATGCCGTGCAACTTTACGTAGCGTAAATCGGTTTTAACCGAAACATAAATTTTGGATACGCTGAATTTAGCCCAAAACTTTAAAACGCTTAATACATTAAATATCCTCCCTCCTCATCACCCATTCCGCAATAACCAAAGGTATGAATCTTCGAGGCTTGAATGGGCCTGCTGTGCATCTTCAACGGGTTTTTCGTTGGATAATACGCGAACCCTCACCGTTGAACCTGTTCCGATATGATGAACCACTTGGTATTGCTTGTTCACTTGGTCAAACTCGGAGGAGGGCACTTCAAAAGTCCATACTCTATCCTGGGTAATTTTCGACAAGGCGGCAGGCTCTCCCCAGTATTTTAGTTCTCCTCGCTTCATCACGGCCACTTGGTTACACGAGCTGGATATATCTTCGATGATATGGGTGGAGAAAATCACAATCCTATCTCGACTTAACTCTACCAAGAGATTACGGAAACGAATACGCTCCCTTGGGTCGAGGCCTGCGGTTGGTTCGTCCACTACCAGTATGCGGGGCAAATGAAGCATTATTTGTGCTATTCCGATGCGCTGTTTCATACCGCCCGAGAAGGAGCCGATGGGATTATCTTTGCGATCCCACATGTGAACCGCTTTTAAAACATACTCCACTCTTTGGTAGCGCAACTCCTTATTTTTTAGTCCTTTGAGAATGGCCATATAATCCAGAAATTCAAAAGAAGTCATATTTTCGTACGAGCCAAATTCCTGGGGCAGATAACCTATCAAGCCTTGTAACTCTTCGCGGTATTCCAGCGAATCCAACCCATTAACGAATATCTTACCATAGCTTTGATCCAGAATGCCACAGATGATGCGCATAAGGGTGGTTTTGCCGGCCCCATTAGGTCCCAGCAAACCCACCATACCGGTTTGCATGGTAAGCGAAACACTTTTAACGGCTTTAAAGGGCTGCTTTTGTTTTCCGATAACGGGGATGGAACGCACCAGAAGATACCAGGTACGTCGTAAACCCGAGAAACGGCCTTTAAGTCTTTCGATATTTATATTTTCCGTCAACAATTTCTTACCCGTCATAAAAATATAGATGCCCAGATACCATAAGGCAGCGAATACAATGGCCGATGCTCTCGTATCAAATTGAATAGCAAATAGTACCATTGCAATGGCCGGATATGCCCAAAGTACAACTCTATACAAGATGCTTCGTGAAGAAAATAAACACTTGCTTCTACCCTTTTCATCAGGCCACTGGGCTAGATAGAGGATATACGAAAGGAAAATAAAATAGCTTACAAACAAAAAAATGAAGTTCCAGAGCGAGGACTCGAGATAAAACCAAGTCATCCATATCAAAAAGCCCAACATGGGCAGTTGCCAAATGATGCCTTCGCGATATATCTTAACTCCTTTTTCGGCTTGCTCTATTTGCCCGTAGCGTTTGGCTGTTTTCCACTCGCGCATAAAACGGTTGTCGCGATCATATACTTTCACCACATTTTGTAAACGGATGATGATGGACTCGTCTGGTTTTATCAATTCAGCCTTGGCCTGGCGCAGACTGGTTAGCACAAAATACATAAGTGCCGGAACACCCACGATACAGGCAAAATACTCTACTAGCATCCAAACGAAAGAATGATTGAACACAAAATGAATAAGCAAAATACCTGCGATCCACGAACCGAAAACAATAATTTTATAAACGATATGTAGAGAGCGAATCCAACGCAAAGCTGTTTCGAGCCCAAAACTAAATGCAGGAATAAAAACTAAGGTAAGTAAAGTACTCACCAACAAGCCTCCCACCACGGTAATAGCAAAGGGAGCACCCAAGCTGCCCACGTATTCCGATTTGCCCATGGCCAAAGGCAGCATGGCAACAATGGTGGTGGTTGCTGTTATCAATATAGGTCGCACGCGCGAAATACCGGCCTGCATCAATGCACGGGAATGTCGCATACCCTGTTTACGCAACATATTGGCATAATCGATAAGGATAATACCATTGTTGACCACTATGCCCAGCAATATCAGGAAGCCGATAAGGGTATTGAGGTTGAGCCACGAATTACCGGTAAATATCAATCCCAGAAATGAACCGATAGCCGCCAGTGGGATAGAAAAAAGCATGACAAAAGGCGTAACAAAGGATTCGAATACCGAAGCCAAAATCATCAGGATAAGCACAAAGGCCATCCCTATCAGAAAGTAAAATTCGCTAAATTGATCCTCTTCGTGAATCACCTCCACCGCTGTTCCTGCCGGAAGATTTACCTGTGCCACCAGCTCGTCCACATTGCGGCGGGCTTGCTCCAACAGCGATTTTGAATCGTTTATCTCGTCATTAAAACCATATTTAACCGTTATTTCTTTTTGCTGGTTCACGCGTAGTATCTCGGCGCGTCCGGAGGATAAAACGATACCTGAAAAATCGCGCAAAGCCACCAGTGCGCCGGAATTGGATATGATATTAAGTTTTTGCAAGTCGTCGTAGGTTTTTGCCGGCATTTCCTCTTCCTGATGTAAACGTCGGCCTTTCATCACGATATCGTACTCCTCGTTATCCACCCTTAGCATACCGCCGGAGCTTATCTCATTTTGAAAGGTAAAAAGTTCGGACGCCACATTCTGCGGTGCCACGCCGTACATGCTCATCAACCCGGGGTCAAATTCCAGATGAACCTCGGGACGGGGAAATCCGGCACTCACGCGGGTGAATTTCATCTCTTCCAAGTTATCCTCCAAAATATATTTTATATCCTCGGCCAAAAGCAACATCTTGTCAAAATCCTCCCCTTTTATCACCACACTCTCCTGTTGTTGGCCAATACCGAACATACCCATCATACTCATTCCGGGATTATCGCCAAAGCCGGAACCGCCCCCGGAGCTGGTGCCTCCCTGCTCCAAACTTATTTCGGAATCAGCAAAACCTCCTAACCTCGACTGGATATCTGATTTTATTTCGCCAAGACTGCGCTTAGATTCCTTTTTGTAATCTTCTTTTAGCTGAACCGTCATACTGGCCTTTTCTTCATATACCTGACTTATCACCTTATCATGTTCAGTAATTTCATCCAACCTCTTTTCCAGTTCCCGCACCATCTCATCGGTTGTTTCCAAGGTAGAACCCGTTGGTCGTTCGATGTTAATAACAAACTCCGGAGTCTGCACCTCTTTGTTCACCTGAAAACTCACCAGCAGACTGATGAACACGGTTAAAAAGAAAGCGAGCACAGCCATGTTGATGGTTCGTGCAGGCAGGCGTAGTGCATTTTTAAGGAGTACCAGGTAGGATTGAATCATACGATTATGCAGGGGAAGGCGCCTCAAACGTTTTTGCACATCCGATTTGCCATACCAAAGCACACTGTGCGTCATCATGGGGATAAGCAACAAGGCCACAGCCAAGGAAATAAGAAGCGTGCCCACAATAGAAACACTAATATTTTGGGCTACCAGCTTAAAACCGATGTTAGATGAAAAAGCAAAGGGTAAAAAAACGACGATTGTGGTGAGCGTAGCTGCAAAAATGGCGCGCCAAACCTGTCGGGTGCCTATCATAACCGCCTTGTCTCTATCCGGTTCGGTTGCTGCCACCCGATATATATTTTCCAATACCACGATACTGTTGTCGATGAGCATGCCCACCGCCAAGGCCAAACCTATAAGTGTTAAGGTATTAATGGAGATATCAAAGGCATAAAAAATATTAAAGGCCGAAAAAACCGAAATGGGAATGGACAACATGACCAAAGAAACCAAGGGAATATTTTTTAAAAATATCCAGAGGATAAATACTGCCAGAATGCTTCCTAACAATGCCAAATCGATGATTTTGGAAATATTCTCTTCCATGGTTTCGGCTGTGTTGGAGGTGATGGCAATCTCCACACCTTCCGATGCCAGTTCTTGGTTCAGGCTGGCCACTTGTTCCTTAACCTTGGCCGAAAGTTCAATCTGATTCACGGTTGACTCGCGCGTCATGCGTATGGTCACTGCTTCTTTGGCGTTTACCCGGCTATAAGAGGTTTGTTCTTTTACCCCAAATACAATTTGTGCTACATCTTTTAGCAAAACCGGTCCCTTGGCCGTGATGACTACATTCTCCAGGTCGCGTATGGTATTATATTCGGCTTGAACATTTACAAACAGGTACTGACCTTGATCCACCACCCTGCCGGCAAAAGCTTTTTGCCCTTCGTTGCTTAGAATCTTTCGGCGCACCTCTGCTGTTGTTATTTGCAATGCTTCTAGCGCGTCCTCGTTCAAGGTTATCTCCACGGTTTTTTCCCGTCCCCCATAAATCTGAATGCCAGCGATACCATCAATACTTTCTAATTTGCTGGCAATACGTTCATCCGTAACGGCACGCACCCTATCCACATCGCCTTCGCCCAGCACCTGGAGTTGCATAAACTGGCTGGTCATCTGCTGCATGTCCACCTTTGTAACCGTGGCTCTATACCCTTCGGGAAGAAGGCTTTGAGAGGCATTAATTTTTTCGACCAGTTTAAGGTAGGCGTATTTAAAATCTACCTCCTTACTCAAATACACGATGATGGAAGCCCGTCCCGGGTTTACCCGCGACTCCATTTTTTCGATACCCTCCAAAGTACCTATCACGCCTTCCAGGGGTATAACAGCCTCCTGTTCCACGTAACGGGGGTCGGACTGTGTATCGCCGGCCACCGCCACATAAAGAACGGGTAGCTCCGCATTAGGATAAAGTTCTACCGATAAGTAGTTGTAAGATACCACACCCAACATGGTGAGTGCCACAAACAACATACTTATGAGTACTTTTCGATGTATTATAAAGTTCATTTTATCTTAGATTTTTAGGCATTAGATGCTTAGATAAGAGATTATGAGATTATAAATTATGCATTGATTTAGCTATGTGAAAAATTGTTTAATTCGGTTTGATATTTATTTCGTCGCAAAGTTCGATTATCTGGTATAGAAACCTGGCGGTGCGACGATTTTGTTATTCTTATAATCATAGGGCGTTGCCCTATGCTATTTACAATACGCCCTTTCAGATCATAGGGCGTTGCCCTATGCTATTACAATACGCCCTTTCAGGGCTTGATTTACATCTTGTTTTACCCCAATCCTCCCACACGACTGCGGGACGACCTGTTCCGAACTCGTTTCGGAAGGCTCTAAAGGGGCTTTGATTTACATCTTGTTTTACCCCAAACCCCTAAAGGGGCTTTGATTTACAGCTCAGAATTTAATTAATTCAAGTGACGGTTTTATATAAAATACAAATAATAACCACCCCATATCTATTTGTCTGTTATCTATTGTCTAATAATCTATTATCTAATAATCTCTTAACTAATAATCTCTTATCTATCTGTCTGTTTTTTTTCTCACAAACAATCCATCAAACACGTAATAAACACATGGGATAACAACCAACGTTAACAAGGTTGATGTTATTAACCCACCTATTACCGCAATGGCCATCGACGAACGGAGGGCTGCACTTTCACCGAAGCCTATGGTAAGCGGTAGCAAACCTAAAATGGTGGTGAGGCTGGTCATAAAAATGGGACGCAAGCGACTGTTGGCCGCTGCCATGATGGCTTCTTTGAGCATCATGCCTTCCTTTTTAAACTGATTGATGGCATCTACCAAAATAATAGAATCGTTTACCGCTATGCCTGCCAGCATTACCAATCCAATGTAAGCCATGATGTTGAGCGACATACCCAATATCAAGAAGGCCGCCAAAGCACCTACCCCGGCCAAGGGGATGGTGAGCAAAATGGTGAACGGATGAATGAGCGATTCAAATTGCGAAGCCATCACCATATACACCAAGATAATGGATAGTAGCAAAGCAAATGAAAGACTGCCAAAAGATTCCTGACGCATCATCTCCTCCCCTTTTAACTGATATTTATATCCTGCAGGAAAATCCACTTTCGAAACCACATCCTCTATCCGCAAAGCCAGTTTATCCACGGGCACATTGCCTTTCATGTGTGCGGTTATCCTGCCCACCCGGTTTTGATTGTCGCGAATTACCTCTTTAGGTGCCGAACCAATGCTTATGTTAGCGAGTTCGCTAAGTCGGTATTTTTGCTGTCCGTTTTCGATGATAAAGTTATTCAGATCCTTGAGTTGGTAATCGGGCATTTTAAGGGTAATATCGGTCAGCTCACCCCCACTTTCGATATTGCCAACATCTTTACCCATCAAAAATTCCTGCAACTGAGTAATAATAGACGATGCATTGATGTTGAATATGCCGGCACGATAGCGGTCGATATTTACGTTTACTTCCGGCACACCATCCTGAAAGGAACTTTTTAAGTTGTACAGCTCTTCCTCATTTTGAAGCAAGGCATATATTGTATCCGTCAGGTTATTCAACACGTCCAGATCGTCGCCCAATATTTCAATCATAATTGGAGCTGCATCACTACCCAATATTTCTCCCAATGCTGTTTCGTCCTGGATGTATTCGAGCTCCATATCGGGTATGCCCGAAAAAAGCTGGCTTAGTACGGGTATAAAATCATCGCTGGTATAAGGCGAATCCTCTTTAATCATCACTTTGATAAAACCGGTATTTTCGCCCTCAAACACACTCTTGCCCGTACCCGATAAATTAGTTTGCGGGCCTGCGTGGGTGTACACGTTGGATACATGCGCCGTTAGTCCCTCCCGTATCATCTCCTCCATGGCTTGCATAGTGGTAGCAGTACGTTGCAAACCTGTTCCTGCGGGCAAAGCAACTTCGATGGAGAACTCCCTGGTTTTGGCCTTGGGCATAAACTCGCTACCTATAAAGGAGATAGAGAAATAACTTAAAACTACCAACACCACAGAAGCTGTAATAACCCAATATCGCTTATCTATGAGATTACTTAAAAAGCGGGTGTATCGTGGATAGCTTTTTATTTGTTTTTTAATTTTATCAGGCCGCCTGCCCAATAACAACACACTTAAAATTGGAATGATGAGAATGGCCACAAATAAGGACGATAACAACGAAAAGGCTACCGTCCAAGCCTGATCCTTGAATAACTCGCCCGACGCTCCGTGCAGGTAAACAATGGGCAAAAACACCACAATGGTAGTCAGTGTACTGGCCACCACAGCGCCCCCTACCTGCGCCGTTCCTTCTATTGCAGCCTGGCGCAAGGGTTTGCCCCTTTCGAGCATACTAAAAATATTTTCGACTACAATAATGGAGTTGTCCACCAACATACCGGCACCTAGCGCTAAACCACCCAATGTCATGATGTTTAGGGTAAGGCCATTAAAGTACATGAGGTTGAAGGTGGCAATAATGGAGATAGGGATGGCAGCACTCACCACCAGAGTTGTGCCTATCCGCCGCAGAAACACAAAGAGAATTAACACGGCAAACACAATACCTATCAAAGCACTGTCCTTAACTTCACCAATGGCCTCCGAAATAAATTTGCCCTGGTTTTTGATGATGGTAATCTCATATCCCGGCAAGGCTTTTCTTATTTTTTCAAAACCTTCGTTAAGAGCATCAACTGCCGCTACTGTATTGTATTTTGTTTCTTTATAAATAGAAAGCCCTATGCACCTTTGTCCATTTAGCCGCACAATATTCAAAGGCTCCTGATTTTTGTAGGATACACTAGCCACATCGCGCAATAGCAGGGGCACTTCCTTTGCATTACCATTTTCATCCTCCTGTAAAGTACGGCCTATCACCAGCTTACCCAAATCCTGCGGCGATTGATAAATGCTAACTCCTTTGATGATGTATCTTTGTCCCAAATCCTCGATGGAACCACCGGAAACGTTGCGGTTAAAGCTCTGTATCTTGGATACGATGGTTGAAGAAGTGATGCCGTGCGATTCCAACATGTAGGGATCGGTTTCTATCAATATTTCCTTTGACTGCTCGCCCGAAAGTCGCACATCGGCAACACCATCTACCCTGATCAGTTGGTTGCGTATATAGTTTTGTGCCACCTTACGCAGCTCATCCATATCAGTTATTCCGGGGTTTGAGATGGCCGCCAACATCACCGGCGATGCGTTGGGATCGTTGCGATAGATGTTGAGTTCTTCCACATCCTCATTCTGGCTGTAAGCAGTCAGTGCTTTTTGCAAGTCCAGGAAGGCTTCGTCCATATCCTGATCCCAGTTGTATTCCACAATAATTTGTGCCGAACCAACCTTACTGATGGATCCCACGTTCACCACTCCCCTCTGGCGTATGATGGCTCCTTCCATGGGTTCCACAAACTGCTTTTCTATTTCCTCAGGAGGCCGCTCTCCCGACCGTATTTCTACAACGATACGCGGGTTGTTTAGGTCGGGGAATAAATCGGTGCCTAAACGCGAAAAAGATATAAATCCTAGCAATACGATGCCCAGGATAATCATGGCCACCGTAACGGGATAATCAACAGAAAACTGTGCGAGTTTTTTCATTAAACAGAGGTTAGATGATAGATGGTTAGATTTTTAGATAAGAGACGATTTGCATTCTGTATAATCTATTCAACTAACCTTACTTATTCAGCACTTTTATTTTAGAACGATCTTTTAGGGTTTCAAAGCCTTTGATGATCAGGCGCTCTTCGGGTTTTAAACCATCGGTTACTTCTACCATACCGTTATTTTCCATACCTGTGGTTATCATACGTTCCTGTGCCGTTTGCTCCCTGGCTACCATCACTGCCTTGCCATTAGCCCTTACCAATATCACATCCTTGGAAATAACCACCACGCTATCTTTTTTATCTACGATAATATCAGCTTTAACAAACATCCCGGGACGCAACTTTGCTTCTTTATTGTCTATGGTCAAACGTCCTTTAAAAGTTCTTGATTCAATATCGATGGCCGGAGATATTTGATTTAGCTTTCCCGAAAGCGTATCGTCGGGAATAGCATAATTGGTTATCCATGCCTTTTGGTTCAACGAAACTTTTGTTATCTGGCTCTCGGGCAACATCAGATCCATTACCATTTCCTCGTAGCTCATTATTTGCAGCACCTCCTTATTTTGCTCTACCCTTACGCCTTGCGAAAAATAGGGCAAGTCGGTTATCCCACCATCAAAAGCAACTGTTACCTTCATTTTTGCCAATTGAAGTAGCGCATTTTCATAGTTTTTTTGGGCGGTCACCCATTGCTTTTCGCCATTCACTTTTTCGCGCAACGTAACTCCTCCTTTTTCATAAAGAGCCGTTTGCTTTTCAAATTCCATCTTCGAAATATCCAAATCTATTTTGGTTCCATTGATGTTTACATTGTTTTCGTACTCCCGGTCTTCTATTTTGATGATAATCTCGCCTTTTTTTACAGGATCGCCCATCTTATATTTTTTTCCGGTACGCGGGTTAGTCTGCAAGTAATATTCGCCCGAAGACTGGGTACTTAGCGTGCTCTCGTATTCCGAAACGATGGTTCCGGTTGCAGTAAACACCTCTTGAATATTGCTAAGTTTGACCTCCTCGATGGTAACCGGGATGGCAATATCGGCCGAAAACCTGTTTTGTTGGTTTTTACAAGCAAACAGCGACAAGGTTAAAAATGCGATGGGGATATATTTTTTAAACATAGTGTAGAGATTATTTATTTTTAAACTTAGGAGTAACCGATACTTTGTTTTCGAAATCGTACATACTTTGTATTTTCATGTTTAACAACTCCAACTTATAGCTGATGATGGAGTTGGTAATCTGATTTTTTTTCGAGGTCAACTGGTTTTGTACCAGATTAAGATCCATACTCGTTAGGTCGCCATTTTTATATTTTTCCAAATTTATCTCATAGGTCAATTCTGCATTCTCCAGGTTTTTGCGGGCAATTTCTATTTGCCGCAGCAAGTTGGCCAAGCTTCGGAACACTTGACGTATGGTGAGCTTTATGCTAACCTCCTCGTCTCTAAGGTCGTTCATAGACATATCCAGCGCTGCCTGGGAAGCTTTAAGGCGTGCTTTCTTTTCGCCCCAGTCCCATAAGGGGATATTAAAACCAATGGAAACATTTTGATTATTAGTTTGATCTTGGAACACATTCGGCAGTTGTTCATCCACGCCAAACAGACCTAACTTTAAAGTCAAATCCCCTTTAAACTCATTTAAGGCATTGGTTTTTATCAAATCGAACTGGCCGTTTTCAATAGCTATCTCGCGCTGTATCAGCTCCATTCTATTGGCCAGGCCTTGTTGCATGGCAGTGTTTAAATCAACATCTACCGGCAATACGGATATATCCGCCAATACCATTATTTCCTCTTCCAACGCTATGCCCAGCATCTGTTTAAAATTATCCTTGTCGTTTTCAAAGGACACCTCGCTATCCTTCATCGACGCCTCACTGCTCATTAAATCAAGCTCGGCCTGGTAAAATTCCTCCCTGGCCGTTAAGCCGCCTTCTACCTTATTTTTGATGATTTCGTAACTCTGTTTGCGGTTTTGGTATTCCTCGCGCGAAGTATTCAACGACATCTGAGACTGATATACCCTGTAAAACGACTGCGTAACCATGTTCTCCACGCTAAGCTCTTGCAACGCATAATTTAAGGCAGTATTCTCGTAACTCAACTCCAATTCTTTTATCCTTAATTTGGTTGTATTATAGGTAAATAAGGGTTGAGTTAAAGTAAGATTCAGGCTGTTGCTAAAGCTTTTAGAATCTATGTTTGATGCCGCCCTACTTGTACTTGTGTTGTCTTGGTAGCTGAATGTATTATTTAAGGAAAGAACACCGTCGGTCCATAATATGGGTTGTGCAATCCTCAAATTGGCCATACTGCTGTATTTTTCGATGCGATACCATTCGGACAGCTGATTACTGAACTCCGGTTCATTTTTGTAATCCAAAGGATTCACGTTAAGGCTAAAATTAGATTTCAGCGTGGCTCGTTCCGCCTTCAGATTTTCTTCACTCCGGATTAACGACAAGCGAGAGTTTTGTATGCGCGGACTGGTTTTCATGGCCTGCTCAATAGCCTGCTGCAACGATAGGATGCGCTGGGCGTAGACCTCCGGAAAAGCAAGAATAGCGCAGAGGAGCAAGGATAATTTAATTTTACTGAGATGCATATAATGTTCGTGTTTATTTATTTATAGCTTCACCCATTTAACGGCATCGGCTATTACAATATTTTTTGTTGTTTTATCAGACACCTCTACAATGGCTTCACCGCTGGAAAAATAAAACTCACCCAAAAAAGCCCATCCCCACTCCTCTTTATCCACAGGTATAAGTAGCTCCTGTTGGCCATCATCGTGATGAACGGTAAAACTGTAATCTCCAGCCTCATTATCATTTCTGTTTCTACCAAAATTTCCTAAGTTCATTGGAGGCATCATGGCATAAAGGTTATACCTTCCCGTTTCGGTCAGTTGGGCAGTAAACCTTGCTTTGGCATTTCCCTCGCCCGGCTTTTTATAATATAACGACTTGGTATATAAGCCAAAAGCCATTGAATTAAGCACGGGGGTCCATCGCGGAGCGGGACGCCAGGGCGAGAGTGTTTTATATTCTGAGCCGTCCATTTCCGTTTCCTCATCGCGACTGGCAAGGATATACTCTTTCAACGTTTTTTTGCCCGCAGTATTCACCACCGAAAAGCCTTCGTCTTCGTTATCTACCACCACTTCGTTAGCGGCAATCCATGCTATTTCCTTATCCAACACCGTAAGCCCCTCTTTTACTATGAAGCCTGCCGGGGCTTCTTCAAAATCGGCTAAGGGAAACCTGATGTCTGACGGCACGTTCATGGAAAGGAAAGTATGAATCTGCATCATACGTGGTACATTATTTATAACAATACCCACTTGTACGCTTTGTCCTTTGGGTATCCTATAAATCTCCTCAAAACTCGACGACATACCACCGCCACCACCACCATTTCGGCCACCACCACCACTTCTTCCGCTGCCACCGCCGCCACGGCCTCCTCTACCTCCACCTCCACCGCCAAACAGCGATGCCTTAACAATACCATCCACTTCGCTTGTATTGGCAATCTCCACACTCACAAAATATTTTTTTCTTTTTTTGTCGTTAAACTCATAAATCTTGCTTTGTCCGAATAAAAAAGAAGGTAATTGTATATTGGTATCGGCGTTATTAATAGCACTATCCATCTCTTTGTCACCGGTAATCAATTCGTTAAAAATATCGTGGTTTATTTTATTCATTTTGTTGGCTTTAAGTAGGCTATCTACATACATACCAAAATTTTGCGTTCCTATCCTGGATTGTGCCAGCGCAAATTGATTGTTACCCACGGTTACTATAATATCGGCAATACTTATTTCCAAATTATCTTTACCAACCATTTCTGTTAGGCTACCTTTGTTTTTAATCAAAAACAAAATAGATTTATCCGTTGAACTCAACCTACCGAAACGACCGCCACCTTCTGTGTTGACCCGGTTAAGCATATACGATTCTAAACACATATTTAAAAAAGGCAGATTCTCTTCATCAATAGTATAAACATAATTGTAGAAGAGCGGAAAAACAGAATAAGCACTCCAATTGGGAATTGTACGTCCAACATTTTGATTTCTGCTAAAAAAGCCACGATCCTCCACAGGTTGTGCAAAGGTATTCCCCACTAAATTCGTAAATACATTGGCTTCTGTTTCTTTGGGCAGTAATTCCAAGTTTTTTCTTTTTTCCTGTTGCCTTTCTCTTCGGAAGCTATTGGCCAAGTTAAACACCCGTAAACCGGCACCGGCCTCGGGCACAAAAATTATTTCGGGTTGTGTATTATCGTTACTGATGGTCCAAGGCCTGAAGTGGGCGTAATAATGTAAAGGAATTTCAACAAATGTGAGCCTATTGTAAGGATAACGAAGACCCAATTTACGTTCGTAATCTCTTTTAATATCGCGTACCAAAATGGGTAAGGTATCACCCAGGTTCTGGAAATACTTCTCAAAAAAGAATCCATCTTCCCTGGCACTCACTGTGTATTGAACGCTATCTAAATCTATAGATTTACTTCTATAATTTCCGCCAATCAAACTTATTTTAGGATAAGGAACATCGCCCTTAAACTGAGTCCAATCACCTTCGTTGGTTTTAGTTCCTTGTGCAATAAAATTTAAATCGCTGGAGGATTTGACTTTAATATCGTAGGTAAAAAATTTCTGAATCCTAAAGGTATTTCGTTCTGCTACGGCAGGATACCAAAAGCTTTCCTTGGTAAGCAGCAAATAATTATCAGAGATAAAACAACTTTTTTTGCCGGCCATCAAGGGATCCAACCGTTGCGCAGTTCCCCGTTCTTCGGCACTTAAATCAAAATAAGCCAGTTTGTCGTTGGGTGTTCCTTTAAAAGTGAACTGAACGATAAGCGAATCGGCATTGTTGAGTGTGTTATTGCAGGTCAACATATTGAGATGCTGATTAAAAGTGCTCTTTTGTTCGTTGATGCTAAGCTGCTCGACCTCAAGTCCGTTGTTATAAAAAAACTTTAGTTGAGATGGAAACTCGTCAGTAGTTTTTTTGACAATGAATTTAACGTTGCCATTTAACTTATTGTCATTGTGTTCCAGTTGGATATGATAATTGCTTATATGGTATCCCGCTTCAATCGGTAATTCTTTTTCTAACTGAGCCTGTTGAAGGATTAACTGTTCGTTATGATGATTTTCAAATAGATAGTAAGCGATACCGCTCAATGCCAAAAAGAGGATAATAGTTGCTGGCAGAAGAATTATCTTTTGTCCATATTTGGTTTGCGATAAGCGGGGAAGCTTATATACGGTAAACAAAATAAAAGCAAGTCCCAATAAAAAGTATCCTCCGCGGATACAAATTAGTTGGGTGATGTTGGTAAGCCCAACGTAGGATGAGTATGCTAAAGGTGTATTGAAGGTGATGAAATCCCATACTCCAAAATGTTGGCCTTTTAAATAAAAAACCGTGGTAGCAATATATCCCAACACCAAAATAAAGGTTACGGCCTGATTGCGAACCAATTGCATCACAAAAAAAGAAAAACCCAGTACAAATACCAAGGTAGGGATGGATATGAGCAAGGGATACAAAAGGTAAGTAAGTAGGCTAAATCCGGCATCGGGACTTATAAGGTTAATTATAAAAGTAAAGACAAGCACCAACAAATTCAATCCGCCAAACACCGTTAATATGCCCAGGGTTTTACCCATAACATACTGAAAATTAGACATACTACGAACGTAAACCACTTCGGTAGTATCGAGCTTTTTGTCGCGGCTCAAAAAATCGGACGAAAGAAATACGGCTATAATAGCCTGCACAATATTCAATATCCAAAGGTTCATGTAGGGCAGACCGCCCGGCAACATGCGATCGGGCCAGTTAGCGCTGTCTATTTCTGTGGCTGCAACCAAATTAAAAAACACAATGACCATAATAGCCACTAGTGCAAATATTCTAAAAAACCAACTGCGCAACAGGGTTTTTATCTCGAAACGGGCTACAACAAATAAGGGATTATACATGAGAAACCATTGTTTTTTTTGTTTCGTACTCTATAAAATAAACATAGGCATGCTCCAAATTTGGTTCTATGGCTTCACCCTCAAAATCATTGGCATGAGGCGCTATAAGCTCTATTTCATAACCGGTGGCATTGGGGATAGTGGTTATCACAGGATATTTTTGGTTAAACTCTTCCATCTGGTCAAAACGCACATGGGTACGCCACACTTTACCTTGGCACAGTTGCAGAAAATCGCTGGGGCTGCCCGTAAACCCAACCTTGCCCTCATTGAGCAATGCCATTTGCGTACAAGTGCTGGATATATCCCCCACGATATGAGTAGATAAAATGATGGTGACATCGCGCTGGCTTAAATCTGCCAGGATATTTCGGAAGCGGATTCGTTCTTCGGGATCCAAGCCGGTAGTAGGCTCATCCACAATTACAATTTTTGGATCTCCCACAATAGCTTGTGCTATTCCCAAACGCCGTTTCATACCGCCCGATAGCTTATTGGCATAGCGGTTACGCACTTCAAATAGCCCCACCTGTTCAAGTAAGCGCTCTACCTCCTCTTTTCGTTGCTTTCGGTTACTTATACCGCCCAATGAGGCTGCGTAGTCGAGGAACTCATAAGTTTTTAGTTTGGCAAAAAAACGAAAATCCTGAGGCAGGTAACCAATCATGGATCGCACCTCCTTGCGGTGTTTGTTAAGGGGCATGCCATTTACCATTATTTCGCCGCCTGAGGGTTCGAGCAAAGTCACCAATATTTTCATCAGCGTAGATTTGCCAGCACCATTGGGACCCAGCAAACCAAACATACCCGATCCAATATTCAGATTAATATCGGTAAGTGCCTGATAATTATTTTTATATACCTTGCTTAGATGATGAATAGAAATATCCAATGGTAAGAGGTTTAAGGGATTATGAGATAAACATATTAATTTAAGAATCAAATATAAATAAAATACTTGAAAATAATATTTTTATTTATAGTAGATGAAAATTAAGGCATAAGCCGATTTCATTATGAATCCATAGCTCCATCTTAAAAAGACGGGGCTATGGATCACAAATACAACTGAATAGGCATTTTCTACAAGGCGTTATTACCTAAACCTCTGCCTTGGCGTCCCTGGCCTTGACCTCTGGTGCCCTTGTCAAAATTACCATTACGTCCTTTACGCCCCTCGCGCATGCCTTTGCCTTGTTTAGCTCCACGCATGCCTTGTGCACAGTGTGCATCAAACATTACCTTTTGCTCATCCGACAATAAGTTACGTACTTTTTGTTTGTTAGCAAATTGCTTTTTTGCCATGGCAGTTCTCATCGCACCTATGTCATCCATCAATTTGTTCACGGCTTTAGTGTCCACATTATCTCCTGCCGAAGCAGCTTTAAGCTCTGCCATTTTAATACCCATATTATTTCTCATGGGTGTCAACTCTTTCATAAAGTCCACTCTCATGGCTTTTATCTGCTCTTTCTGGGTGTCAGTCAAATCCAGACCTCTCATGGATTGAAACTCACCATTGCCGGTCTTGGCTCTTGAGCCTTGTCCGTCGCCATATCCCCAGGCGCTACCAATAATCAACACGCCAATTAAGGCAATCACACTCGTTACTTTTTGCAAACTATTCTTTTTCATCTTCTTATTTTTTAAAATTATTACTTAATCATCTTTCTCCATGAGCTAATTTCCCGGGATTTTTCAGCTCATATATATTACAGTTCCATTGCTGCCATTACTTATTTCTATTGCGCCACCCCTTGCCTTCGTTTCTCCTATGCCTCTCCTGCGACCTCCCACTTTTAAACATTGGGTTATGATCCAACATGCGAACCATAATGGTATCGAAAACTAGTTTTTGCTCCTCGCTGCACACACGCCGCATATTATTAAAGTGCTCAATAGTAAGCCGTTCTATCTTAAGCTTGTGCTTTGCCATTTCACCAAAAAGTTCGTTCCTGTTTTCTTCGTCCATTTGGTTACCTATGCTACGTACCAGATTTTTACGCACCTGGTTCATACTATCTTTAACCATTTCTACATCTGAAAAATAAGACTGCTTTAATTTCGAGAACGCTTGTTTCTGTTCGGGTGTAAGCTTAAGCCTTTCCTCAAAAAAGTTCATTCCTCCTCCATCGCCATGAGGACCACTGCCCCGACCTACCTGCTCATGGGCTACTACCTTGGAGCGTTTGTGTGTTTTCCACCAAATACCCCACGAAAAAATATTCACGACCATAAGGATGGCGATAATTATGATATAGTGTTTCTTTTTCATTTGATAAATATTAATTAGCCGCCATAAGGTCGTCCGTTAAAATAAAATCATTGTTCCAAGCACCATACTCGCTCATAACCAACTCTATTGAATCATCGCTTTCAACTTGAGAACTGGAAGTATTATTATAAAGGTAAAAGTTAACGATATTTATAATCACCAATAAAACTAACACAGGCCTTAACACCATCTGCAAGCGTGGAAACCACATAGGACTGTCCTCCAACTGCTCCACCTTGCCCATTACCCTGGTGGTAAAAAATGGCGATGTACTTACTCTCTCCTTGTTCGAAGCGCTTTGCAGTATCCTGTCTATTTCGTGTTCGATATGATTATTAGATGGTTTCATTTTACTACTCTTTTTGTTAACTGCTTTGTTTAATTAGACGACGTTATTACTATTAACCCTCGTTATTTTTACAGATATTCTTTTATTTGTTTGGCAAGTATGGATTTCAGCGTTTTGCGCCCCCTCATAACTAGTGCTTCCACACTCTTTACCGTGGCATCCATTATTTGACTTACAGCTTGCTGATCCATGCCTTCAATCTGCGTGAGCACAAAAGCCTCCTTTTGACGTTTTGGCAACTTCGACAATCCATAATACAACCATTCTTTCCGTTGCTTTTGGATAAGTGCATTGTCCGGTTCACCACCATTTCCATCCGACCAATCTTTATTTTTAAAATCCTCGATATGCGATGTCAACCCGGCACCCCTCTTTATCCTTTTATGTTTACGGATGTGATCCAACGATTTGCTGGATGCTATCTTAAAGACCCAAGTAGATAAGGTAGAGTCACCCTTAAACCTTTTCAGCGATTTGTACAGCTCAATAAATACTTCTTGCGAAACATCCTCAGCATCCGTTAAATTGTTAGTATAAGAATAGCAGATATTCATTACCCGTTCCTTAAAATCGTTCACTAACAATTCAAAAGCACGCATATCACCCGCTATAATCCTATCTACAATAACTTGCTCGTGTTGCTGCACCATATGGCTTTACTGCTGTTTTGAAGTTTAGACGATAAGCTGGAGAAAATCCCTCGCTGAAATTAAAAAACTATTTTTAACAAACATCCTAAATTTTCCATATCCATAATAAGTAATGTAAGCTTTTTTCTATCTTTAAAAACTAAAGTAATTCAAATCTATAGCCTATGAGGTTAATTTTTACCTTCATTATTTATATCATAACCTTTGCTGTGGCACAGGCTCAAGTCAGGGATGACAAAAACATCCTTTTACTTAACTCCTACCATGCAGGATTCCAATGGACCGATGATTTAACCAAAGGTGTGAGAGATGCCATAGGGCCACAAAATAAAAATAAGTTGTTTATAGAATATTTAGATTCTAAACGCTTTGAGGACGGCAAGTATTTTTCGGAACTGATAAAACTTTACACATTTAAATACGATGAAACTCACTTGGACGGCATTATATGCTCTGACGATTATGCCTTTGAGTTTTTTTTAAACCATGGCGACAGTATTTGGAACAAAACTATTCCGGTATCTTTTTGTGGTATTAATCACATCAACAACTATAAGTGCGATACAAAAAGGATCAAAGGTATCCGTGAGGACATGGATGTGCGCCAAACCCTATCTTTGATATATACCTTACAGCCAAATATCGATTCGCTCATCATTATTAGCGACTATACCTTTTCGGGATTTTCTTTTCTAAGTAGCTTTTGGGAAGAGTGGCAACACTACGACCCTCAAATACCTTACGAAATTATTGACGGTAGCAACTACAGGGAGCTCAGGAGCAAATTAGAACACATATCCCCCGCAAACAAAGCCATCATACTTCTAGGTCTTTATTTGGAAAAGGATGGCGTTACTGTTGAAATGAAAGCTATCGGTTCTGAACTTTTTAAAGACATTGACATCCCCATATATAGTTTCTGGGACTTTTTGATCGACGATTTCATCATTGGCGGAAGTGTTTTGTGCGGTTACAACCAAGGTTTCAATGCGGCCGAAATACTATTACAAAGGATTGACGAGCCAAATCGTCAGTTCCCTGATGTAATGGCTGCTGACTACAATGCTACCATTGACTACAACATGCTAATAAAGCATGGCCTAAATCCCAACTTATTGCCCCATGACACTAAATTCGTAAACAAACAAACCCCCTTTTATATCCGTTATAAAAAACAGTTAATATACTTTATAAGCGCATTCACTATATTGATTGCCATTATATTTATTCTGATGTCGAATATAGCCAAGCGGAAGAACTTTGGGCGGAAATTATTGGAAAGTGAGGAACGCCTTAAGCTTGCATTAGTAGGAGCCAACGAGGGATTATGGGACATAGATTTACAATTACAAAAGTTATTTTATAGCGATAATTTTGCTAAACTGTTGGGATACCATTCTAGGCAAGAGTTAAACATAGATGTATATAACTGGCAAAAACTTTTTAGAATTGAAGATATGCCTCTGTTAAATCAAACCTTCTATCAGCATTTAATTAGCGCTGTACCCATATTTAGTTTAGAGGTTCCTATGTACAAACATGATAATAGTTTGCAATATTTTGCTATTACCGGTAAAATAACCGAACGAAACATAAATAGTGTTCCAATTCGCATTACCGGTATTATTAAGGATATATCCCAGCAAAAGGAGTTTGAAAGGCAGTTGAAAATAGCCAAAGAAAAAGCCGAAGAAAGCGACCGCTTAAAATCTTCATTTCTGGCCAATATGAGCCACGAAATACGTACACCCATGAATGCAATACTGGGCTTCTCCGACATTTTAATGAGTCATGATTTGAACACCTCGGAAACAAAAGAGTATCTATCACAGATTAAAAATAGCGGCGAAAATTTGCTAAACATCATCAACGACATTGTTGACTTTTCAAAAATAGAGTCAGGACAGTTAGTCATCCGAAAAGAAGTATTCGACCTAAACACGCTGCTCCACAATGTTATACATGCAGGCAAAGCATTGATTAAAGCGCGAGACAAACATATTACCCTAAGCTTGGACAAGGAAACTGCAAATGCTGCTGCATACATCAATTCCGACCCATATAGGCTGGAGCAAATACTATTGAACCTAATATCAAATGCTGTTAAGTTTACGGACGAAGGAGGTATCGTTTTAAAATATGTAGCTGGGCCAAATGCGTTGCTCTCCTTTTTGGTATCGGATACAGGCCAAGGCATATCACCTGAGGATCAGCAGATTATTTTTGAACGCTTTAGGCAGGCCGATAATTCAAAGCACCTGCTGCACTCGGGAACAGGACTTGGCCTGTCAATTACCCGTAGCCTAGTTCATATGTTGGGCGGAACAGTTTGGGTGGAGTCGGAGCTGAATAAAGGCTCCATATTCAGTTTTACTATTGAAGTATGAGCAATAAGAAAACAAGAAATAGCTTTGAAATACAAAAGCTGAAGGATAAACCAACCAAAAAGTTGTTCGCACCTGTTAAAAAGCGCTAAGACTTTGTGATAACTCGCGCTACCCTTCGGCCAAATAAATTATATTTGTCCATCTAAAAAACCATAGTTAATATGCACCTTTTTTACGAACCTGATTTTTTAACGAACGGAAATATTTTGTCGCCCGACGAATCAAAACACTGTGTGCGCGTATTGCGACACAAGCAAGGCGATACAATAAATGTGATGAATGGAAAAGGTGCTATTTGCACCGCAGAAATAACAGAAGCTGACCCCAAAAAATGTATTTTGCGCATTTTGGAAACCAATACAACAGAGCCGCGCCCCTTTTGGATACATATGGCCGTGGCTCCCACAAAAAACATAGACCGGTTTGAGTGGTTTCTGGAAAAGGCTACGGAAATAGGGATAGACGAAATTACACCCATCCTATGTGAGCATTCCGAAAGGAAAATTATTAAAACGGAAAGATTGGAAAAGGTTATGGTGGCAGCAGCCAAACAATCGCTAAAAGCCTTTATGCCTAAATTAAATAAGGCTACAAGTTTCAAGGATTTTATAGCCTCAGCAAACAAACCCGTAAGTTGTTTTATTGCACATTGCGAGGATACACCGAAAAAACTGTTAAAAAAGGCCTACTTACCCAATAGCGATACCCTGATATTAATTGGCCCCGAAGGTGATTTTTCGAGGAGTGAAATACAAATGGCCCAAGAAAACGGATGCTTTGCCATAAGTCTTGGCAAGGAGCGCTTACGCACCGAAACGGCTGCACTAATGGCCTGTGCAACCATCAACTTAATTAATCAGCAGGATTAAAAAGCAAAAACAAAAAAGAACTGCATTATTAAGTGCAGCTTCGATTTGTTGTTTGATAGCCAAAAAAATAATGGCTTGGGAGCATATTTTAGGTATAGTCGGCCAAAGTTTGACGGCCCAAAAAATCTTTAAATTCACAGGCCAAAGCCGACGCTAAATCCCCCATAATACATTTGTCAAAGGGACACTTCTCCTTACTACTAGGACATCCAAGTACTTCTACCGGGCCTTCAATCACCTCATAAAGCTCAAGCAAAGTAATATCTTTGGCATCTTTTTTCATCACAAAACCTCCGTTAGGACCTCGGTTAGAAGCTACAAAATTTTCCTTGGCCAAACGTTGAAACACCTTAGCCACATGATGTCTGGAGCTGCCAATGATTTCAGATATCTGATTTACATTAAGCTTTTTATCCGTTTTTGCTATTAAAACCATGCCATGCAACGCTATGGAGGCAGCTTCGGATAAAGTGATAATTTTAGACATTAGCGATTTGTTTTATTAAATACCGAAATACGGAATACCCAAATGAACTGCAAATAAAACAAATACAATCGGTAAAAAAAATTAGTTCAGCCTAAATACGCACATAAAAAACCCGCACAACTTAGATGCGGGTTTTTTTATGATTTCAAATTGAAGGTTGTTAATAGCATCAGTATAGATAAAACTTTTCCATACCAACATCAAAAAACTTATTTACTTTCTTCAACCAACGTTTTTGTGGGCATATCGCATACTTCGCTGGGGCCAAAATACTGAATAGGTCCCGGATAAACATACATCATTTTTTCGGCCCATTCGTCACGCTGTCTTTTAAGAGCGTTAAACGGCGCACCATCCAAAAGAACCAAAGCCTTTTGAATTACGGGTTTCATGGCTCCATGACGACGTTCCATATTCATCATCATGGTAATAGGTACACCACCGGCAATCCATTTGTCGGCAGGTAAAGTTAAGTTGCGCACCGACGACATGTAACCGGATTTTCCTTCAGCAATGAGTACCGAGGCTGTATATCCCAATGAATAGCAATAGTCTGCATCAAAGTTTGAGGGGGCAGCACAACGTCCTTCATATCCAAAAAAGTGACCCTGAGCGGCAAACTTACCATTGTACTCACCCGACTTTTTCATTGTTTTAAGCTTGGCTTTCACCATATCAATTAAAAGCTTTTCCGTTTCAATCATCGATACCTGAACGTTTCCGTGCGGGTCGCGATCCAACATTAACTGATTGGCAAAGGTATTGGGTAAGCTGCTAAACACCTCGGCCATATCTGGCGAAAGCTTGGTGACTACAAAATCTCTTCTGTCCTTGTTGCTTTCCATGGTGCTCACCGCTACTTCGTGATGAGCGAGAATATCATTGAGCTCAGAAATTAGTTTTTTCATGGTAGGCATAAACTCAACCAATCCTTCCGGAATCAGCACCGTTCCAAAGTTATCGCCATTGGAAGCACGCATTACAATAACATCTGTTACTTGATCTATAACCTGCGCCAGAGTCATGTTATTGGCCTCTACCTCTTCCGAAATAATAGCTAAGTTAGGCTGTGTTTGCAATGCACACTCCAAAGCAATGTGCGAAGCCGAACGTCCCATCAGCTTAATAAAATGCCAATATTTTTTTGCCGAGTTGGCATCACGCTGAATGTTGCCTATTAACTCACTATACACTTTACAAGCTGTATCAAAACCAAATGAGGTTTCTATCATTTCGTTTTTAAGGTCGCCATCAATAGTTTTGGGAACACCAATAACCTGCACGCCCGACTTTTTATGAAGAAAATACTCGGCCAACACACAGGCATTGGTATTTGAGTCATCGCCACCAATAACTACAATAGCACTAATTCCCAAAGCCTTGCAATTTTCAAGTCCTTTGTCAAACTGCGCCTCTTCTTCCAGTTTTGTTCTGCCCGAACCAATAATATCAAATCCTCCGGTATTTCGGTAATGATTGATAATATCATCCGTCAGTTCGCTATATTCGTTGTTAACCAACCCTCCGGGTCCACCCAGAAAACCATATACTTTATTGGCAGGGTTCAGCTTTTTAAGTCCGTCGTAAATACCCGAAATTACATTATGACCACCCGGAGCCTGACCTCCAGACAATATTACGCCAACACTAATGGCTTTTTTTGTTGCGGTAGAATCTCCTGCCTCAAAACTCAAAACAGGCATTCCATAAGTATTGGGGAATAACCTTTTTATATCTTCCTGATCGGCAACGGATTGGGTTTTTTCTCCTTCAACAATTTTTACCGATCCTTTTAGGGCAGCCGGCAATTTAGGTGAATAGCTCTCGCGAGCAATCTGAAGTGGACTTTTAATCATCATATCCTTAAAGAATTTTTAAAATTTTAATTATATAGCTTGAAAAAGCAGGATTAGAATGCAGTAAAATATTAGATGTTTTTACAAGCGGGTGCAAAATTGACTATATTTTTTTCAAATTAAAAATATTTACCCCTTATTATTTACGATTTAACACTTATTATACGGTTATTTTTTTAGCAAGATAAAAACAGTGATTTTAAACATTAAATAAGGTTTAGTTGTTAGTATAGAGCATATCTTTTGCCAAATATTAATGGTAACTATGGATATGATATTAATTTATAAACCAGTATAAACAGATATTAAAAACAAAAAAGATGAAGAAGAGTATATTATTATTTGTGGCTACGGCCTTATTTGCAGTATCATCTGCCTATTCGCAAACCTATCAGGTAAATGCCGACAATGCAATTGTGAAATGGCACGGCGAAAAAGTTACAGGTGAACACAACGGCGAAATACAATTAAAAGAGGGTTCCTTTACTGTTGAGAACAATAAAATAACAGCAGGAAATTTTGTTATTGATATGAGCACCATCACCAATGAGGATATCGAGGACAAGGAGAACAGAGAGAAGCTTCTTGGCCATTTAAAGTCGGATGATTTTTTTGGCGTAGCAAAATATCCCACAGCCAAGCTAAAGATAACCGGCAGCTCTGCGTTTATTAACGATGTAGCAACGGTAAGCGGTAATTTAACCATCAAGGAAAGTACACATCCTGTTGAGTTTGAAGTAAGCAGAAATGAAAGCACATATTCTGCCGAACTCACCATTGATCGTTCGAAATATGATGTGAGATATGGATCAAAATCATTTTTTGATGGTCTTGGAGATAAAATGATTTATGACGATTTTGACCTTAACATTAGCGTAACGGTGGATTAAATATATACAGCATTGCGCAAGCATTAACAAAGCCTCTATTCTTTTTCTGAAAGATTAGAGGATTTTTTGTGTCGTAGAAATTAGTAGCCTTAAAAAGTTTATACAATATATAAATATGTTAGTTTTGTACTTCTAAACAAAAACAAATACTTTATCATGAAACGAGCCCCCGAAGGGTCGGGGCAGGCTATGAGAGTCCCCTCTCACATAGAGGAAGCATTATTGGCGAGTTCCATTGAATACATTTGAAAGTTAAAATTATAATGAGATGAAAAAAGTACATTTTTTTGCCACATTGCTTATAGTAGTAATTTTAGTGAGCAGCTGCAACACATCCAACAAAACGGAAAAATCAAAAAACAACCTTACCGAACAAACGGTAAAGGATGCTCCCAATATTAAACTAGAAACAGATCAAATTATGGAAGCCGCCTTAGAGGGCAAACTCAACATCGTTGAAAATGCCTTAAACAAGGGTTTCGATATAAATAACACCGACGCCAACAAACGTACAGTATTGATGCTAGCTGCCTATAATGGTCATAAGGAAATAGTAGAATTGCTGATTGCTAAAGGTGCCAACATAAACCAACGCGATACGATAAACAGAACGGCCCTCATGTTTGCATCTACCGGACCGTTTGTGGCCACCGTGCAGGCTTTGTTGCAATCCGGTGCCCAACCCAACCTAACAGATAATCAAGAAAATTGGACCGCTGCCATGATGGCCGCCGCCGAAGGACAACTCGAAGTGCTCAAGGTATTGGTAGCCAATGGAGCCAACCTAAAAATGCTTGATGTTGATGGTGAATCATCCTTGGATTTTGCCAAAGCAAACGGACACACAGAAGTGGCCAAGTATATAGAATCGCAGATAAAGTAGCTTTTTTCTACCGCCTACCCATAACTCTAGGCAAGTATAAAAGCATCTAATTACATACCCTAATTTAAAATCATTCAAAACATATAAATTCCTATCTTACTCCCGACAAACGTAACAATCTATTTAAAATCTAAGATATGAGCCCATTCAAAGCACTCCTTACCTTGGTATTCCTATGTACCTTCACATTTAGCATCCTTGCTGATCGCGACCAAATGAAATTTGGAAAAATTGACCAATCTGAAATTGAAATGACCGTATGTCCCATCGACAGTAATGCGAGTGCTGTTGTGCTTGGGGCTATTGGATATACCGAGTTTAAAATCACAGAGAAAGATATAAAGATTGAATTTAACCGGCACGTTCGGATCAAAATTTTCAATAAAGAATCTTTCGACAAAGGAAATTTCAACATTTATCTGTACAAAGGTCTTACAGGAGACGAAGAAAAACTGCTGGGTATTAAAGGTGTGGTATATAATTTAAAAGATGGCAAGCTCGAAAAAACAAAATTAAAAAACGACAATATTTTTAAAGATGAGCTGGACGACAACAAAAACGTGGTAAAAATAGCTATGCCCGATATTCAAGAAGGCTCGATAGTTGAGTTGAGCTATACAATCCAAAGTCCATTTATTTATAATTTGCAAAATTGGTATTTCCAAGATGATATACCCACTCTCTATTCTGAATATGCTGTGGATGTTATTGAATGGTACCAATACAAAAACTGGATGACAGGATATATACCTGTAGTGAAAACAGAAACCGCCAAGCAACAAAAATTCAGCTTTAGAACGGAAACTAAAATAAATCCAGGTATGGGTAGCAGTGCCGGTAGGGTTCCTGCGCAAACAGTTGACTTTGATGCCGAGGTAAAGCGTATGACCTACATAGCAGCCAACGTTCCAGCCTTTAAAAACGAGCCTTTTATAACTACGCCACGAGATTACCTCTCGTCTATTCAATTTGAGTTGCAATCCACCCGCTATCCTTGGGATGTTTATAAAAATTTTACCACAGACTGGCAAACCCTTAACAAAAAATTGATGGATGACCAAAATTTTGGCATAACACTAAACAACGACGGACACCTTAAAGATATTGCAGAAAGCATTGCCTCCCAATCCAACATCCCCGAGCAAAAGGCCTGCTTGGCCTATAATCACATCAATAAAAAAATGGTATGGAACGGTATTTACCGAACTCAAGCTACCAGCTCTATCCGAAAAGCCTATAACGATAGCAAAGGGCAATCATCCGATATCAATCTAAACCTGATTGCTCTTTGTAGGAGGATTGGTTTGCAAGCAGAACCGGTTATGGTAAGCACTAGGGATCATGGTATGATAAGGCCTGGACTTATAAGTTTATCGCAGTTTAACCATGTTATTGCTGCTGTTAAAATAGATGATAGGTACTTATTAATGGATGCCACGGATATAAACTGCCCGTACAACCTACTTCCTTCCAATAGTTTAAACGGACAGGGAAGGTTAGTGACAGAGGGCGAAGGTGAGTGGGTTGATTTATATACGCAAACACCCAAAAAAGAAACCTATACGGCCAATCTGATCATGGATGAAGAGTTTAATCTATCAGGCTCTTTAACTTATAAGGCCGATGATTATGCAGCTGTTCAGTTTCGTAAAAGATATAAATCTAAGGACAACGAGGAGGCATTTATCGCTTCGCTGGAAACAGAACTCATAGATGCTGAGTTTACTGAATTTAAATTGGAAAATATTGATAGCCTAAGCGGACCTGTAGTTTTTAAAACCAACATCAGTTTAAAAAATAGAGTAAACACGGCAGGCGATATGGTGTTTTTAAACCCAAAAGTGATCAATAAAGCGGTTGAGAATGTTTTTAAACGCGAAGAAAGAACCTACCCAGTTGATTACAATTATCCAATACAAAAACAGTTTATCATCCGCATAACTGTTCCTGAGGGTTACGCAGTAGATGCATTACCCGAAAAAATGGCGGTTGGCTTGCCTAACTCTGCAGCAAAATATATTTTCTCAATTGATTCGCAGGGACAAACCATTCAGTTGGTCAATAATTATCGTATTTACCAAACCATATTTTCGGGCACCGAATATGCCGCTTTAAAAAAATTTAATGAAATGATCGTATCCAAAGAAGCTGAACAAGTGGTGATAAAGAAGATTTAATAGAGATTGGCTGAAGGCTATTAGCTGATGGCCGTTGGCTGAAGGCGGAAATCAGTTAGTAGTTGGAGCAAAGCGACATCCCGTCATATTAATTTATTTTTGACGGGAAATCAGTGAATCGTAAAGTTATTTTTTAAAAAACAATCCCAAAATTTTCAACTATTAACTCTAAACTTTCAAACCCTTATTTCTATATAAAAGCAAGCCATGCAAAAACACTGTACCCTATTCCTGATTTTAATGATAAATCTGGGCGTACAAGCCAAGGATTTAAAATACATTGCTTTTTCGATTCCTGATTCGTTAACGAAAGATGCCTGTGCGGTGATACGCAACGAACACATGGAAGTAAATATTATTTCTCAAACCAAAATTCAGGTGCAATTGACAAAAGCCATTACTGTTCTCAACAGTAAAGGACAAACAAAAGCCTGGGAAGCTTTTTCGTACGATAAAAACAAAAAGATCACAGCCATATCAGCACGTATGTACAATGTACTTGGTCAGGAAGTGGAGAAATGGAACAAAAGCCAATGGGAAGATGAGAGCTATGATCCGTATGGATCAGCTTATTCCGACACTCGTATGTTGATATGCAAACCTATCAGAAACAGCTATCCTTATACCATTGAATATAGTGTTAGCTATGAGCGTGATAACACTTATATGATCGATGGATGGTATCCTATTTGGGAAGATGATCTGTCCATCGAGAAAAGTACTTTTGTACTCAGTTACCCATCAGACTTAAAGATGAAATTTAAAGAGTATAACCTAAACAAACATATCACCAAGCAAAGCACTCCCCTATCTATCACATGGGAACTAACAAACATGCCTGCCTACAAAAGTGAACCCTACCGTCCTTCAAAAAAAGAATATTTGCCATTTGTAAGCGTGGATGCCAACGATTTTACCTACAGTGGTTATAGCGGTAAATCTGATACATGGAAAGACTTTGGGATGTTTATTGCCCAACTGAACCGCGACCGTGCCCAACTGCCACAAAATAGAATACAAGAAATTGATGCCATATTGAATACTTGCACCGAAGATGTATCAAAAGTAAAAGCATTATATAAATACATGCAATCGCACACCCGATATGTAAACATTTCGATAGGTATAGGCGGTATACAAACCTTTCCTGCAAAAACAGTATCCGAGAATGGGTATGGAGATTGCAAAGCACTTTCAAACTACATGTATGCCATGTTGAAATACGCTGGCATTACATCGTACTTTACGCTTGTAAATGCAGGTACATACAACTATGGCTTTGATGTGGATTACGTTGGTCATCAGTTTAATCATGCCATTTTATGTGTTCCTTTTCCAAACGACACCATATGGTTAGAGTGTACCAGCCAAACAATGCCCTGTGGTTTTTTGGGCGATTTTACAGACAATCGTCAGGTATTGTTGATTACCGAACAGGGGGGTGTGCTTGCCAAAACGCCCAAATATGGTAAGGTGCAAAATATGTTGTTTCGCAAAGCAGAAGTGGAAGTTATGGAATCCGGCAATTGTACCGCTAAGCTTGTTTCATTCTACGCTGGTTTAGAGTATGATGAAAAACATAGGCTTACGGTGGTGGATAAGGAACAGCAGTTAAAAATGTTATACAAAGATTTCAATATCCCCAACTTTACCATCGATAGTTTTGATTTAAATTGCGATGAAACAAGCAAACCAAACCTTGTTGAAGAAGTTAGACTTACTCTACCCAAGTACGCATCAACAAGCGGAACAAGACTATTTTTACCTGTAAACCTCGCCAGCAAGTGGAATGATGTGCCCCGTAAATTGAACAACCGAACCTTCGACATTCATATGCATTCCGAATTCTTTAACTCCGATACCATCCAATATGCTTTACCCCTAAATTATACCATAGAGGCTCTTCCCCAAGACTTTAGCTTAGAAAACAAATATGGAAAATATACATCAGAAATCAGGGTAAGCCAAAATATACTTGTTTATGTAAGACATATCGAACTTAACAGCGGTATTTATAGCCCGGATGAGTACACCGCTTTCTCAGATTTTTTTGAGGAGATACGTAAAAATGACAGTGCTTTGGCCGTATTAAAACGAGTAGAATAAGGCTATAAATTAAATAGTAAAAGCATCCAAACTTGGTCGGGATGCTTTTACTATTTTTCTATAACTATTTACTAAATAGTTCGATCGAATCTTATTTTAGTCCAGTTTTATCTGAAAGAATCTGCTGCGTTTAATTTTTCCATCAGTCTGTTTCTTTCTTTCCTCACCAAAATAATTCCTGCAAATACTACAATAATACCAACTAAGCTCATAAGTCACATTTTAAAAATTAGACAAATTGAAATCGTTGACAAATATATTAAAATTTACATACAAATGTAAAAAAATGTAACTTTTTTTGCATTTTTTTATCGAAAGCTTTACCAGAAATGAATCCCTCGGTTTATTGATATTAGCTTTTCTTTACAAACTGTGTAAGGATAACAATCTGCTGGCCGTTTACCTTGCCCTCGATATGTTCGGGGTTATCGTGTACCAAATTAATGCCTCTAACCGCAGTTCCGCGTTTGGCAGTAAACCCACCGCCTTTTACGTTCAGGTCTTTAATTAGCACCACGGTGTCGCCGACTTGCAGCTGCACGCCGTTGCTATCGATATGCTTAATGGCATCCTCTTGATCAGTTTGGTCTGCTTTGGCCCAAGCCAGCGTTTCCTCGTCAAGGTACATAATATCGAGCAAGTCTTGCGACCAGCCTTCTGCTTTTAAGCGTGTGAGCATGCGCCAAGCCATCACCTGCACCGCAGGTACCGTGCTCCACATACTGTCGTTAAGGCAGCGCCAATGATTTGCGTCCATCTTGTCCTGATCTTCAATTTGGTCTTTACAAGTGGCACAAACATAAACGTTCTCCCCTGCACCATTGGCCGGAGATGCCTGCACTTCATAAATCGACAATTCATCTTTTGCGCCGCACAACTCACATACGGATCCGCTCCGTGCAATCAATTCTTTTTCTACACTCATGTTGTTATTTTGTTTTTCCTGAAATAGAGCGACAAAGGTACGCAAAATGGAAGATAAAAGTCTAACAACATCAGGCTCTGTTTTATTGAAGAATGATATCCGCCATATCCTAAAAATCTCTTATCTCAAAATCTCTTATCTATTCTCTTTTTATTACCTTTGCACTCATCATAATTTTGGCACAACAATGAGAAAGGAATTTTCTACATTTAAAGTTTTAGGAATCACACTATTGGTGACTATGTCGTCATGCGTTGTTGGTTCTATGGAACTGAATGCTGAAATGCTGCGTAACTACGGATTTGAGCTTGATATTACATCAACCGATAAAACACAATTTGTTTGTAAGCAGAAAAAATCAAAGATATCTTCTACTTCAAAATTCAAGATTGGTTCTATCATTGAATCAGGCAGAACGCACATCACGGTTGCTGGATTATCCATTGATTATACACCCATACTATTTAACCTTCGGTTTGCACACTACCCCAACACATTAATCAACAGGATAGTTACATGCGGAGTGATTGATTTTACATCTTCGTATCGCGGTATAAACTTCCAAAACAGAGCAGGTCCTTCTGCTATCCAAAGTTAGATTTTAAAATCTATCAAATTAACATCAACACATTTATCATCAAAAAAATTAATTACCCAAATTTTAAATCAATTGGGATAAAACGCTCGAGGTGTTTTGTTCCGGTATTATAAAATATTACGATGGCATTTATAAATCAAATGGTTACCAAATTGTTTGGTAGCAAATATGAGAGAGACTTAAAGGAGCTGAATCCTATTGTAGATTTAGTAAAGGCAATTAGTCCTCAAATCGAAAAATTGAGCAACGACGAACTCCGCACGAGAAGCAACGATCTAAAAGCCAGAATCATGGCTCACATAAAGCCTGATCAGGATAAGGTAGCCGAGTTAAAAGTAAAAACGGAAGACGATTTACAAAGCATTGCAGAACGCGAGAAAAGCTATGCTGAGATAGATAAGATTGAAAAAGAAATAGACGAGAAGCTGGAAAATTTTTTGAGCGAAGTGCTACCCGAAGCTTTTGCTATTTTAAAGGACACGGCTCGCCGATTTACCCAAAACGAAACCATTGAGGTTACAGCATCGCAGTTTGACAGAGACTTGGCTGCAACACGCGATTTTGTAGAAATTGAAGGCGACAAAGCCATTTGGTTCAACTCTTGGGAAGCCGGTGGAACCACCATTACCTGGGAGATGATACATTACGATGTACAGTTGTTTGGTGGTGTGGCCCTCCATCAAGGTAAAATTGCCGAAATGGCAACGGGTGAAGGTAAAACTCTGGTAGCCACCCTACCCGTTTTCCTAAATGCACTTACCGGACGTGGTGTTCACCTTGTAACCGTTAACGATTACCTGGCCAAACGTGACTCCGAGTGGATGGGGCCGCTTTATCAGTTCCACGGTCTTTCCGTAGATTGTATCGATAGGCACCGCCCCAACTCCAATGAGCGTCGTGCAGCTTACATGAGCGACATTACTTTTGGCACCAATAACGAATTTGGTTTTGATTACTTGCGCGATAATATGGCCATATCGCCAGAAGATTTGGTGCAACGTAAGCATAATTATGCCATTGTGGATGAGGTGGACTCGGTATTGATTGACGATGCACGTACGCCCCTAATTATATCGGGTCCAGTGCCTAAAGGCGACGATCAGCTGTTTGATGAACTAAAGCCTAAAGTTGAAAAGCTGGTAGAAACACAACGTCAACTTACTTCGGCCATATTGGTAGATGCCAAAAAGAAACTTAAATCGGGTGATAAAAAAGTAGTCGAAGAAGGATCTTTAGAGTTGCTTCGTGCATTTAAAGGTCTTCCGCGCAACAAGCCTTTGATTAAGTTTTTAAGTGAGCCCGGCATGAAAGCACATATGCTTAAAACCGAGAACTTTTACATGGCCGAGAACAGTAAAAATATGCATATTGTTACCGATAAGCTATTTTTTGTGATCGACGAAAAGCATAACTCCATTGAACTCACCGAAAAAGGTATTGACCTGATTACCGGGGCATCCGATGATCCCCAGTTTTTTGTACTTCCCGACATAGGATCCGAGATTGCCGAACTGGAGAAATCGAACCTCAACGATGAGAGTAAGTTAGCAAAAAAGGATGCACTACTGCAGAGCTACAGCGTAAAATCAGAGCGCGTGCACACCATCAATCAGCTATTAAAAGCCTATACCCTATTCGAAAAAGATACCGAGTACGTGGTAATGGACAACAAAGTAAAGATTGTAGATGAACAAACCGGCCGTATCATGGACGGTCGCCGTTATTCTGATGGACTGCACCAGGCCATTGAAGCCAAAGAGCACGTGAAGATAGAGGCTGCTACGCAAACCTATGCAACCATCACGCTTCAGAATTATTTTAGGATGTACAGCAAGCTTTCGGGTATGACGGGTACAGCCCAAACCGAGGCAGGAGAATTATGGGACATCTACAAATTAGATGTAGTGGTTATCCCCACCAACAAACCCATTGTGCGCGACGACAGAGACGACAAGGTTTATAAAACAAATCGAGAAAAATACAATGCCTCCATTGAAGAAATCGTTGAGCTGGTAAAGGCCGGACGTCCGGTATTAGTGGGAACCACTTCGGTAGAAATATCGGAGCTGTTGAGCCGAATGTTAAAAATAAGAGGCATCAAGCATAACGTATTGAACGCGAAACTGCACCAGCGTGAAGCGGACATTGTGGCCGAGGCAGGTGTAAAAGGCGTTGTTACCATTGCCACCAACATGGCGGGTCGTGGTACCGACATTAAACTGAGCGAAGAAGTGAAGGCTGCGGGTGGATTGGCCATCGTAGGTACAGAGCGTCACGAATCGCGTCGTGTTGACAGACAGTTACGTGGTCGTGCCGGTCGCCAGGGAGACCCAGGTAGCTCTCAGTTTTTTGTGTCGTTGGAAGATAACCTGATGCGTTTATTCGGATCGGATCGAATCGTAAAATATATGGATCGCCTGGGCGTTGAAGACGGCGAAATGATACAACACTCTATGATTACCAAATCTATTGAGCGTGCCCAGAAAAAAGTAGAGGAAAATAACTTTGGTATACGTAAACGTTTGTTGGAGTACGATGATGTGATGAACTCACAACGCGAAGTAATTTACACCAAACGTCGCCATGCCCTTTATGGAGAGCGGATACAGGTGGATTTGTCGAACATGATTTACGACATCTGCGACAACATCGTGAACGATCACCATACCAATGCCGATTTTGAAGGCTTTAAAATGGAGTTGATACGTGTTTTTTCTGTATCGTCGCCATTCAGTAGTGAGGAGTTCCTCAAAGGAAACCCCGACGAAATGTCCGAGAAACTTTATGAGAATGTGTGGAAAGCATATCGCCGTAAAATAGAGACGGTTACTGCACAGGCTATGCCGGTGATTAAGGATGTTTATGAAACCAAAGCGCATCAGTATCAAAATATCGTGGTTCCGTTTACCGACGGACAAAAGATGATGCAAATAACCACCAACCTTAAAAAGGCCTACGAATCAAATGGTGCAGAGTTGATAAAATCCTTTGAGAAATCGATTATTTTAATGACTATCGACAATGCCTGGAAGGAGCACCTGCGCGAGTTGGACGACTTGAGAACTTCGGTACAAAACGCATCCTACGAACAAAAAGATCCCTTGCTCATTTATAAATTTGAGTCGTTTGAACTGTTTAAAACCATGCTTAACAAAGCCAACAAAGATGTGGTTTCAACTTTAGCAAAAGGAAGTATTCCGATTCAGAATCCACAGGAAATTAAACAGGAAGAGATACGCAAACGTCAGGATTTGAGCGGATTAATTTCGAGTAGAGACGGTTTTGGTGGCAATGGTGACGGCAACAAACGGGAGAAGAAAAAGGCCGAACCTGTGCGTGTTGAAAAAAGAGTGGGTCGCAACGAACCCTGCCCTTGTGGAAGCGGTAAGAAATTTAAGCAGTGCCACGGGAAGGAAGCTTAGAGCAAGGGGCTTAGAGCAAGGGGCTTAGAGCAAGGGGCTTGGAGCTTGGAGCTTAGGGCTGAAAATTATAAAGTGTAGAGTTGAAAGTTTTGAGTTAAAAGTTAAAAGTTTTTTACTGACTCACTAATGATTGATTACTGATAGCTGTTTACTGATTACTGTTTACTGATTACTGATTACTGTTTACTGATTACTGTTTACTGATCATCAAATTTTAAAATATGGTATTTGATTTTATTACCTGGACGGTTAAACCGGAAATTTTTAGCCTAGGTCCTATCTCGGTTCGTTACTACGGATTATTTTTCGCCATCGGTTTTATGCTGAGTTATAACCTGATGGAAAAAATGTTTAAGTGGGAAAAGATTCCACTGCCTTGGTTGGAGAAACTGTTTATTTATGTTGTAGTAGCCACCGTGTTGGGAGCCCGTTTAGGTCATGTGTTTTTTTACGGATGGGATTATTACTCGCAGCACTTGGGCGAGATACTGATGGTATGGAAAGGTGGGCTGGCGAGTCATGGCGGAGCCATAGGAATCGTTATTGCCATCATGATATATTCCAAAAAAGTTTCAAAAAAGTCACCCATATGGGCATTGGACCGTGTGGTGGTTCCAACTGCTATGACGGCTTTTTTTATCCGAATGGGCAACCTAATGAATTCTGAAATATACGGACATGCAACCGATTTGCCCTGGGGCTTTAGGTTTGTAGATAACTTTTACGAGTGGCTACACGGTGCCGAGCCTATTATGACCCAGCCCTCGCACCCAACGCAAATATACGAAGCCCTCGCCTATCTGGCCTTGTTTGGCCTATTGCTTTGGATGTACTGGAAAACGGATGCCAAGGATCGTACCGGTCTTATATTTGGAGTTTTCCTGATAGGTACCTTCTTATCACGCTTTTTTATCGAATTTGTAAAACAAAACCAAGAAAGCTTTGAAGCCGATATGGCCTTGAACATGGGCCAATGGCTAAGTATTCCCTTTGTTTTGGCGGGAATCTATTTTATTTATAAAGCTCCAAAAGCGAAGGTGGATAAGAAATAACGACCACGAATGTGACGAATGAAACGAATAGAAACAGCTTTGCTATTTATGTTTTTCGCAGAAAAACACATTCGCCACATTCGTTATATTCGTGGTTGATAAAAAAGTTCAGTGAAGCTGATCTTTGGGCTTTGTAGTTGGCAATATAAAAATCAACTAAAAACGATTCAAAATTTGCATGGTGTATTTGTTCGGTGCGATGATTGGGATAGGCATTAAGAAATGAAGCAGGAAACCTGACTTTCGTTTTCTTCCACTTTAGCTAATCGAAAAATTAGGCGTAATTTTTCGATTACAATCCTAATATTAGGCGTAATTTTCAGAATACGTCCTGTTTATGTTTATTTGGTATGGTCAGAAGCCGCACAAGTGGTTACGGGATTTTTCATTCGCAGCCCTCGCACCCAACTCAAATATACGAAGCCCTCGCCTATCTGGCCTTGTTTGGCCTATTGCTTTGGATGTACTGGAAAACGGATGCCAAGGATCGTACTGGTCTCTTATTTGGCGTATTCCTGATAGGTACATTTGTATCCCGCTTTTTTATCGAATTTGTTAAGCAAAACCAAGAAAGCTTTGAAGCTGACATGACCTTGAATATGGGCCGGTGGCTAAGTATCCCCTTTGTTTTGGCAGGCGTGTATTTTATTTGGAAAGCCCCGAAGGTAGATAAGAAATAACGATCACGAATGTGACGAATGAAACAAATAGAAACAGCTTTGCTATTTATGTTTTTCGCAGAAAAACACATTCGCCACATTCGTTATATTCGTGGTTGATAAGAAAGTTCAGGGAAACTGACCCTTGGGCATTATTGTTGGCGCTGTAAAAATTACCTACTCTTGCTTAAAAGAAAAGAAAACCCCGTTGGAAATTTATCCAACGGGGCTTTACATTATTTAAAGGAATTATTTATCAATGCCCTCCCTCCTTTTCGCCGGGTAGTTTTTTCATTTTCAGTCTGTCGCCGGTTTCATCGGCTATTTTTTTATAATATTCCTTGCTGTAGCCAGGAAACTCCGCTGGAAGTGGATTATCGTGTTCGTTGCGCAAAAATTTGCCATCTACTTCGCGGTGTAAATTACCATCGAGATATTTCACCATCAAAAACTCGTCCAGCTCTTTCCAGGCATTCAGAGTTATCGTACTCTGCAATAGCGAATAAGCTGTTAAAAAATCTGTAACCTTTTGTGGATCTTGTTTGTATAAATCCAATGCCAACTGATCGATTACAGTCATATTTTCATTGAACTGGTCTTCCAGCTTTTTCTGTGCTTTTTTAATATCCTCTATCATATAGCTGTATCGGCCATAGGCTTGATTGGATACGCGGTTAAAAATCCAAAATGCCGAAGTTGAGGAATATTCCAAGAGGTTACCGTTGCCCACGGCAAACTCATTTGGGATAGCGTTTATGCCACAATAAATAGGCACATACACCGAGCTAGCCGCATCATCCACACCGAACCAAAGAATACCGCCGATAGCATCGGGCATCCAGCTGCGCAGTTGTGCCACAAACGAAAATCCGGTTTGCTGTGTGGCAATGGCACGCTCGTTCAGGTATTCCTCGCCATCTACTTTCCAGGTCAACGGACGGAAGCGGTATGGCTTGGCAAATGCACCGGCACCGGCGTCCTTGGTCATGTCCATTGAAGTGCCCTCAAAATGGTCGCGCATGATGTTTTGCACATCGCGGTACGATATTTTTTTGGAGGGCTTAATCCACAACGGCAATCTCTCGCCCTCCTCACCTTTTACGTAGCCTTCATATTTATTCATCTCAGGGTTCATCAGCCTAAATCCCGACCACACACGAGCCTCGCAAAAACGCAGTGCGCCGTAATCCAAGGGTGCAAAAGTATCGGCAAAGTTGAAATCCTTCTTCTTGCCATCAAAATATCCTTTTTTCTTTGCAAAAGAAAAAATATCGGTTGCGTACATACAGTTCTCCTTATCTTTGAGCGGAAAAGTGGTGATACGTGCTTGATTGGCATGACCGGAGACCATACCATCTGGTATTTTACGAGCTACCCAAACGGCACCTTTGTTGCCTGCGCCCTTCCCTATCATCTCCATTATCCACACCTCATTTTTATCGGCTATCGAAAATGATTCGCCTGAGCTGTAATAGCCGTATTCGGTAACCAGATCCGTCATTACTTTGATGGCCTCACGGGCAGATGTTGAACGTTGCAGCGCAATATAAATAAGGCTGCCATAATCAATGATTCCGGTGGTATCCGCCAATTCCGAACGGCCAGTAAAAGTGGTTTCTCCTATGGCCACTTGATGCTCGTTGATGTTTCCAATAACCGTATAGGTTTGTTTCGCTTGCTTTATCTTACCCAGATATTTCCCAGTGTCCCACTCGTAAACATCCAGCATGGCATCATCGGGCCAGGTTTGTCCGGGCCAATAATACAGCTCCCCAAAAAGGTCGTGCGAATCGGCCGAATAAGATATCATGGTAGAATTGTCGGCGGATGCTCCTTTGGTAATTAAAAAGTTGGTGCAGGCCTGGCTCAACTGGGGAAATAACAGGCCGACAACCATAATAAGTGAGAGTAAAAACTTTCCTTTGCTCATAAGAGATATGTTTAAATGTTTAAATTCAATGTGCTCGTCACAAAAATAACACTTTTTACCACATAGCAAGGTTAAAATGGAGGTTTGTGTAAGTAACCTGTTACATAGGGCGATATTAACTTTTAGAAAGGAAATGGAAAGTGAATGAAGTAAATTATCGGATTTAAAAATCAACATACACATTGTATATCCGCTTAGGTTTTCTACATTTGTATATACTTTGTATATTGTAAAAGTTTGAAATATTTAATTTTTAAATAATGATAGCGGTAGTAAACAAATGGGGAAACAGTCTAGGACTTAGAATCCCCAAAATGATGGTAGAAGAAAGTGGAATTTCTGAGGGTAGCGAACTGGACGTAAGTTTCAATAAGGGTGTTATTACGTTAAAACCAAGAAAGCGTAAGAAATATGAATTAAAAACGCTCTTAGAGGGGATAAACGAAAATAACCTTCACGGTGAAATGCTAACAGGGGATTCGGTTGGTAACGAAATATGGTAAAACAAACTTATATACCAGAAAAAGGAGATTTTGTAATGCTTAATTTCAATCCTCAATCGGGACATGAACAGGCAGGCTACAGACCAGCAGTGATATTGTCACCAAGCACTTACAACAGCAAGACGGGACTATGTGTTGTCTGCCCGATAACTAACAGTATTAAAGGCTATACTTTCGAAGTGGATTGTGATTCCCCCGACATTACGGGGGTGATTCTTTCAGATCAGGTTAAATGTCTGGATTGGAGAACACGAGGGATAAAATTAAAAGGTAAAGCCTCAACCGAAGTACTAGAGGAGGTCAAGGGTAAATTAATGGCTTTATTAGATTTCTAATTTTTAGTGAGAACTAAACCGATTGTTTCTAATCGGTTTAATTATAATATTAATTCTCTAGCTATTGAATATTACGGAGTGTATTGTGTGAAGATTTATCCGTGATTTAAAAACGTCATTTCCTACTTTTTCAAGCCTTTACGTTTCTTCTTCTCTACCGTGTAACCGAATTTACCTATCATTTTACCCACCTCAAAATAATGGCCGTGCGAGTAGCATATGGGTTTTGAATCTATCAGGGAAAAAGCGCCCGTTTCGGGATTGATATATTTTTCATCGGCTTTAACGTTTACCACTTCCGCCATAAACATATCGTGGGTTCCCAATTCTATCACTTTGGTTACTTTGCACTCAATGTTTACGGGTGATTCCTCTATAATTGGTGCGCTGACCAGACTGGCCTTACCGGGTGTAAGATTCATACGCTTAAATTTATCGTATTTTCGCCCGGAACGTACGCCGCACCAATCTGTTGCATAGGCCAAATCTTTGGTGGTAAGGTTAATTACAAACTCCCCTGTCTCTTTTAAAACAGCATACGAATGTCGGCCTTTACGCACGGATATATAACACATGGGCGGATCGGAGCAGATGGTGCCGGTCCAGGCTATGGTAATAATGTTATAATTTTCCGGCGAATTACCCACCGATACCATTACAGCAGGCAAAGGGTAGAGTATATTGCCGGGTTTCCAATCCACTTTTGACATAGCTTAATGTATTTTAAGATGTTCTTCGATGGTGATTTTCTCGCAATAATAACATTTTAATGCTAACGGCTTTGTTTGTACCACCAAAAACTTGGTGGTGATAACCTCGTTATTGGTGATGCACTTGGGGTTAAAACACTTGGCAATACCAATAATTTCGTCGGGAACCGTAACCAATTGCTTTTCTACCACCTCATAATCGCGGATAATATTTAAGCGTGCATCCGGTGCTACCAAGGCAATTCGGTTTATATCTTCATTTTCAAAAAACTTATCCGCTACCTTAATAATGGCCTTTTTGCCGTAACGCTCACTTCCCAGGTTAGTACCAAAAGTAATTAAGTTATCGCAGTGGTCCAGACCTAAAATACTGATTACCTTAAATAAATTATGTGCAGGAATATGATCGATAACTGTGCCTTCCTTAATAGCATTTACGCTTAACTCTTTCTTTTTGTTCATAACTGTTTTTTTACGCTTATACTAATCCTAAAATAAAACATATAACGGCCATACGGGCATAAACGCCATTTTCGGCCTGCTGAAAATAATATGCCTTTGGGTTGGCATCCACATCACAATTAATTTCGTTTACCCGGGGCAGTGGATGCAGAATGCGCAAATTATCTTTGGTGTTGCTTAACATGGCATTCTTCAGTATATAAACATTCTTCACTTTTTCGTATTCAATGGGGTCTACAAAACGCTCGCGCTGAACCCTGGTCATATACAATATATCAGCCCGCGATATGATATCCGTAAACTCGTTGTGCTCGTAAAACTTTATCCCTTTGGATTGTAGCCACAACCTGTATTCCTCGGGTATGCGTAGCTCTTCGGGGGCAATGAAGTTAAATACCGGGTTAAAATGCGACATGGCCTGCACCAGCGAATGTACTGTACGGCCATATTTAAGATCTCCCACCATAAATATGTTCAGGTTTTCTAATGTTCCCTGTGTTTTTTTGATGGAATATAAGTCGAGCAGTGTTTGCGTTGGATGCTGGTTGGAACCATCGCCGGCATTTATAATGGGCACCCGCGATTGTTCTGCGGCATAGCGTGCACTGCCATCCATGGGATGACGCATCACAATTAAATCGGTATAATTGCTCACCATACGGATAGTATCCTTCAGTGTTTCACCTTTTGAAGTGGAGGATGAAGAAGAATCCGAAAAGCCTACTACCCTGCCTCCAAGGCGGCTAATAGCGGTCTCAAAACTTAATCGGGTTCGTGTTGACGGTTCAAAAAACAGGCTGCCTATCACTTTGTGTTTTAACAAATCCTGATTGGGATTGGCCTCAAATTCAGCCGCCAGCCGTACAATTTTAAGGATCTCCTCCTTGGTAAAATCGTTTATGGACACTAAACTTCTATTCTTCATGCTTTAGTTTTTTATATGAAACACCATTCATTTTTGCTATAGCGCACAGCATATGCCTCTTACAAAGCCTATGGCTGATAATTGCATTGGGTATATTCTCGGGTTTGCGGAGTTGAAAATCTGAACTATTTAGGATAGTATAAAATTTAAAAGATAAACTTATGCTGTCTAAATGTGATTGCTCAACAGCTAAGTCCTTTGCAATAGGACAAAAAAAAGACCGACAAAAATATGTCAGTCTTTTATATTCGGAAAATAAAAAATTTAAAAAAAACCTATTGTAATCATCTAATTGATAAGATGATACTACGATAGCTCGTATTACTTTGAATATTGTTGTTTGTATGCTCATTCCAAAGTTCAAAGTTAATATAAAAATTACAAGGAGTTTTATTTATAGGCAACATTTTTGTGGATGTTTTTTTTGCGCAGGGAGCTTGGGGCTTAGGGCACTGGGCAAGAAGCTTGGGGCAAGGAGCGCAGGGCTTGGGGTAAACCCTTTAACTTAGTATTACTTCGATTATTGCTTTCCAATAGAGTTTAATGTTTAAAAACGGTTGCTATGATAGATTCTCGGCTTGTCAGAATACAAGCTCCCTACGGTCGGAATGACAGGCCAATTAGTTGGATTTAATACTCATAAAGCAACTCCTCACCCGAAACATGAAGAATTACTTTATCGTTTCCATTTATCTGCAAATCCTTATATTTTAATGGTGGTCAGTTTTAAAATGCATTGCAACTAAAAACTAACTCAGGGCACGACATTTACAGCTCTAAATTAGTAGTACCCTGAGGTTAATGTACTGTTTTTTCTATACTATTGTTTTAGCTCCTTGCTCTTTGCCCCAAGCCCCTTGCGGCGTACTAAAGAGGATTGCTAACTTAAGACTGTTGACTGCCAACTAATTCTTAATCCCCATACACTCGGATATGGCTAAGCAGTTTTATATTTTTTAGGTCGGAGTAATCGTACTGGTATAACCCATCGGCACCTATCATCAAAAGCACGTTGCCCAGCGGAATAACATCAAAGGCATTGATTTCTTTGTAATGTGCCAACATGTTATCGGCAATGGTCAAAGGGTCGCTGGCATTGTATATTTTTAATCCATCGTTGCCATCGCACACAAATAATATCTCGTCGTCAACACCCAGGCCATAAGGTTCTGTCATGGGGTATTCTTTTAGCAGTTTAGGCGCTTCAATAATTGAAATGTCTATCACATCGAGCTGGCTTTCGAGGGCTCCGCATAGATTTCCCCCACGCAACGTTACATAAGCATAGTCGCCGTTTACCACAACCGGGTCGCAGGCTGTTGCATGACGGAATTGGGATATAAACTCGGGATTGGCGGGGTTTTGCAAGCTATAAACAAACATTCCGTTTTGGGCTCCTATAAACAGCATTTGCTTGTAGGGAAACAGGGTTTCGATTTGCCAGCTGATGGGTATCTGTTTTGTGAATGTTGGATCGGAGCCATCCGACACATCAAACAAATGTAGCGAGGCTTTGTCGATTGCATAGAGATAATCGCCGTATAGCGTAAAACGAGCCATTGAACCGCCGGTTCCCGTTCCAGAACCACTTACTTTGTTTATGGCCATATCTGCTCCTGCAAACTCCATTCCCCATCTCGGAAATTTATCGTAATAATGGTGGTCGCCAATAGCTTCGGTTGTTTCATAGCTCTCCGTATAACCAACAATAACGCCTTTGCGCATGTCCAGATCCGACAATATCCCATCTTCATAATCAGGAATTATATAGGGGAAAACACTGGTATCTCTATCCACCTCGGTTATATTGTCCATATCACTGATGTCGATGGTGAGCAAATCGATATAACTATCGGCATACAATTTGTCGCCCTTAACCGCCATATCCACATTACCTGGTATTTCAATAAAAGATATATTTTGCGGATTAGTCGGATCGGTATTATTGATCACATGGATACCTTTTTGATATTCGTTAATGAAAATAAAATTATCCTTGAAATAAATTTTTCCGGGTTGTTGTATAATCTCACCACTTTTCAACGAAAAAGACGATCGCAGATCGGCATAGCTCATGTACTCGGGTTTATTTACCTTAAAGGTTTCCTCAATTTTGTCGGTGCACGAAAACTGAGCGAGCGCAAAGCTCATAAAAATAAGGGATGCTAATACTTTTTTCATGGTGGTATTTTTAGATAGATAGGTTATTAGATTATTAGCTCGTTTGAACATTGATGCATAAAAAAGATAATAGTTGCGTGATATTTTTATTTATTGCGCAACTTTTCGAACTTTAAACAGTCAATATTATCGTTTAAGTATACAGACATAAATATCTTAATAAAATTAAGACACATGAAACTACGGGCAACCTTTTTGTTTATTTTGATCCCCATACTCATTTACGCCCAAGAAAAAAATGAGTCCACATCCAAAAAATGGGATAAGGGGTATTGTAATTTCACTTCGTACGGGTATTTAATCGGATCTGGGGAGGATGAAAAGACCTTTGTTCCTTCGCTGCATATGGAGCACAATTACCGTTTTAACAAAAACTTTGCCTTTGGACTTTACACTGGTATAGATTGGTTAGATTTTACCGTGGCACCCATAGGGCCGAATTTAAAAATATTATTTCCGGACAGGCACAACAAAACCTCGTTTTTTGTTGGTGGCGCCATAGGAGGTTCTATAGCCTTGCAAGATAAAAAACTTAAAAATTATGACGTGACCGATACCAGAGGTGGCAGGTTTGCAAATATTGAAATTGGTGTAACCCTGTATGACCAGAGTAAACTGGGCGTTTTTGTGGCAGGCGGATACCGACATCAACAGATCTCCTATACCAGAAACGATTGGAGGCTAAACCAGATAGACAAAACGATTACCTACAACCGCTTCGTTTTCAAGATTGGAGTTAGATTATAAATTTTAAGCTTACATTTGGCCATTAAATTTAAAACCTACATCACTTGGAACGCTCTCATAACGTATCATTAACTTGGATGCACCTGGTTGTGCTGATATACGGATTCACGGCCATCCTGGGTAAGTTGATTGAAATGCCGGCCATACAGGTGGTTTGGTACAGAATGGCTTTTGCGGCTATAGGCCTACTTATTTATTTGATTATTAGAAAACGGCCGATGGTAAAAATACCCCCTAAACAAGTTATCATACTTCTGGGTATTGGATTGGTTGTAGCAGCACATTGGATTGCCTTTTTTCATGCCATCAAAATATCCAACATATCGGTTACGCTTGGCGTTATTTCATCGGGGGCATTGTTTGCTAGCATTTTGGAGCCCCTGTTTTTCAGGAAGAGAATCGATTGGCTTGAGTTCCTTATCGGCATCTTTATCATATTTGGACTCTACCTCATTTTTAGCTATGAGTTGGAGTATCTCACCGGAATTATTGTAGCCCTAGTTGCCACTGTATTAGCCACAGTATTTACTATCCTAAACAAAAAATTTACGACACGTTATCCGCCCACATTAATTAGTTTTTATGAGATGTTGGGCGGTTTTATCGGAATAACGGTTTATCTGTTCTTCTCCGGTAGTTTCAATGCCGAATTTATACGCCCCACAACAATGGATTTTGTTTATCTTTTGATACTGGGACTCATTTGTACGGCTTTTGCTTTTGCCGTTAGTGTAGATGTAATGAAAGAGCTTTCGGCCTACACCGTTATCCTGTCTATCAATATGGAACCTATTTACGGCATTATACTGGCCTTCATTATTTTTGGCGATTCGGAACACATGACCGGAGGTTTTTATGCAGGTACTGCCATGATTTTAGCTTCGGTGTTTTTGTATCCAATGCTTAAGAAGAGGAAAAATTAGCTGATAGCTCTTGGCTATTAGCTGTTAGCTGTTAGCGATTAGCATTGGTATATTACCGAGATGTAATTTTTACCACTAAGGCACTAGGAGCACAAAGATTCACTTTTTATTTTCTTAGTGTTCCTGCGTGTCCTCAGTGCCTTAGTGGTTTAATGCTTTTTATACACTTCGTTTCGTACTTTTAGTATCCGCTGCAATCCTTCTTGAATGATAGACCTTGGGGATCCTATGTTTAAGCGCTGGAACCCGGCACCTTCCGTACCAAAAGAGACCCCATCGTTCATGCCCACTTTGCCCACTTCAACCATGGTTTTGCGCAACTTAATAGGCGACAAACCCCAACTTCTAAAATCTAACCACAGCAAGTAGGTGGCTTCGGGCAGCACAAAACCTACCTCGGGCATATTCTCGTCTATAAAATCCCTGACCAACAAGGCATTTCCTTCCAAATATTTCTTCAAGGCATCCAACCACTCGTCTCCCTCATTATAGGCTGCACGCAATGCAATACCGCCAAACAGGTTTCCCATATGCAGTTGCATAGCCCAAAGACGTTTATGGAATCGCTCCCTTATTTCGTCGTCAGCTATGATGGCATAAGCCGAGGATAATCCGGCTACATTAAAGGTTTTGCTGGGTGCCATGCAGGTAATGATGCGGTCGCATATCTCAGGGAACAGATTGGCCATGGGCAAATGCGTATGCCCAAACAGACACAAATCGCTATGTATCTCGTCAGAAACAATCAGTACTTCATGTTCGATGCAAATATCGGCTATACGCTTTAACTCTTCCTTATTCCATGCTCTTCCCACAGGGTTATGCGGGTTGGAAAAGACAAATATTTTAGTTCTCGGATCACTGGCTTGCTTCTCCAATAAATCAAAATCGATGGTATAATAACCGTCTGTTTCAACCAGTGTGTTTTTCACCAGTTCCCTTTCGTTTTGTGAAACGATGGAGTAAAAAGGCGGATATACGGGTGTTTGAATAATTACCTTATCACCTGGCTCGCTAAACTCGTGCAAAGCCACCATGATGGAAGGAAGCACACCCGGCGAAAAGTCGATCCATTCTTCCTTTATCTCCCATTGATGCTGACGATTTAACCAATTAACAATGGAGTCTGTAAATTTTTTATCCCGGATGGTATAGCCATATATTTCGTGCGAGGCCCTATCCTGCAAAGCTTTTATAACCGCAGGAGGCGACTTAAAATCCATATCGGCCACCCAAAGAGGCAACACATCATCGGCACCAAATACCATTTCCCTCAACTCAAGCTTAAAGGCATCAGTTCCTTCGCGTGGCACTATTTCGTCAAAATTGTAGGTCATATTTTTAAGATAATGAGATTAGTAGATAAGAGATTATTAGATTAGAGATTATTAGATTAGAGATTAATAGATTAGCAGATTAGAGATTAGTAGATTAGGGCTTATGTGATTAATAGCAACCTGATTGCTAATCATTTATAAAAAACAGTATAAATAAAAAACATCCGAAAGTAAGGCTATCGGATGTTTTCAGCAAATACTTTTTGCCTGATATACTTTCTTATATTATTGAATAGTTACATCAATAGTAGAAATAGCTTTATTGTCTGCTTTATCGGTACAGGTGATGGTAAGAGTATAAACTCCTGTCCAAACACCACTAGGTATGGCCTCGCCAAATAACTCTTTGTTTGTAAGCTCCTGTTCCTTACCAGATAACATTACTTTGAAATCATTTTCTTTAGGTTCCCAAGGGGGATCATCCACACCGTTAGCAACTTTTAATGAAGCTGATGGAGTTGTTTTATTATGCTTTAAAGTGAATTTAACCACCTTAAGTTCTTCGTTATCTTTAAAAGTTCCCGAATATAAAAAAGAACCAGTCATAGTATAGTTTTGACCGGCTGCAGCAGGAAGTGTTGTTTCAATAGTTGGATTTGTGTTATCCGGATCCGGCTTAGGATCGCTGCCACCACCACATGCAGTTAAAAACATGAGTGCAATGGCAATGAACGAAATCAGCTTTGATAAATCGGCTCTCATTTAATACTATTTTAATTTCAATATTATCTAGGTGTAAAGATAAGGTTTATTTTATCTGCGATAACATCAATCCTTTTTATATTGCGCAAACACTTTTTCGATACCCTTCTTGAGGCCGATGGAAGCAGTCCAACCCAGGCTGCCCATCTTTGAAACATCCAACAGTTTTTGAAATGTGCCGTCGGGTTTTTCGCTATCCCACTGTAGTTCTCCTGTAAAGCCCACAATACCTTTTATAAGTTCGGCCAGCTCGTTTATGGATTGATCCTCTCCTACACCGATATTAATATGTGTATTGCGTACTTCGCCACCTTTGGAAGGTATTAAATCTTCAAAATCAACCTTTTCCATGGTAAATACGCAGGCTTCGGCCATATCATCCGAATGCAAAAACTCGCGACGCGGATTACCTGTTCCCCAAAGCTTTATAGTACAACTGTGCTTATCTCCTACTGAAGTCTGATGAATACCGTACTTTGAAAGTATACCCAGTATTTGCTCTTGCGAAGACTGACCTGATATACCTTCGACCGGGTTTTTATCAAAATCCTTCTTAATGCCTTGCCAGTCCTGATCTTCAAGGCATTTACCGAGGTACATCTTACGGATGAGCGCAGGCAACACATGCGACTTTTCGAGATCGTAATTATCGTTGGGACCGTAGAGGTTGGTAGGCATCACCGAAATAAAGTTGGTACCGTATTGCAGGTTATACGACTCGCACATTTTAATGCCCGCTATTTTAGCGATGGCATACGACTCGTTGGTATATTCCAACACATCCGTAAGCAAATAATCCTCCTTAATAGGCTGGGGGCAAGCTTTGGGATAAATACAGGAACTTCCCAAAAACAACAGCTTTTTAACACCTGCTAGATAAGATTGATGAATGATATGGTTCTGGATTTGCAGATTCTCATAAATAAAATCGGCCCTATACGTATTATTGGCAATGATACCGCCCACTTTGGCAGCTGCAAAAAAAACATAATCCGGTTTTTCATCCTTAAAAAATTCTTCCACAGCTTTACCATCCAACAAATCCAACTGACTGCGTGTTTTTACCACAATATTCTTGTACCCCTTTTGCTCCAGGGAACGAACAATGGCAGAACCCACTAAACCGCGGTGACCGGCAACAAATATTTTTCCTTGTTTATCCATCCTTATTTTTCCTTCGTGTTTTTTTTGCAAAAGATGCGATTACTCAAAGTAATTTAGGGTTTTATAACCACCGTCTTTCAGGTATTTATCTTTTTTCATCAACTTAATATCGTTTTCCATCATATCGTCAACCAACATTTTAAGGTCGTATTTTGGTTTCCATCCCAACTTATCGTTGGCTTTTTTAGGATCGCCTATCAATAACTCTACCTCTGTTGGACGGAAATAGCGAGGATCCACTTCTACCACGCAAGTTCCTTCTTTAACTTTAAATTCAGGATTATCACAAGCAAGCACATATCCTTTTTCGTCAGCGCCCTCACCTTTGAACTCTATGCTAACACCAATGTTGGCAAAGGCCATACGCACAAAATCACGCACCTCGGTGGTAACGCCAGTGGCCACCACAAAATCCTCGGGTTTATCTTGTTGAAGCATCAAATACATGGCTTCTACATAATCTTTGGCATGACCCCAGTCACGCTTGGCCGACATGTTTCCTAAAAACAATTTTTCTTGCAGTCCGAGCCCTATACGCGCTACGGCACGAGTTATTTTACGCGTAACAAAAGTTTCGCCCCGGATGGGTGATTCGTGGTTAAATAAAATACCATTGCAAGCATACATATCATAGGCTTCGCGATAGTTAACCGTAATCCAGTAGCCATACAGTTTAGCCACAGCGTAGGGCGAACGAGGATAAAACGGCGTTTTCTCCGATTGGGGAACCTCCTGAACCAATCCGTAAAGCTCACTGGTTGAAGCCTGGTAAAAACGGGTTTTCTTGGTCAATCCCAACAGTCTGATTGCCTCCAAAATACGCAAAGTACCGATACCATCGGCATTGGCCGTATATTCGGGTGTATCAAAACTAACCGCCACGTGCGACATGGCCGCAAGATTGTAAATTTCGTCGGGCTGTGTTTCCTGAATAATACGAATCAGGTTAGTCGAGTCGGTCAAATCGCCATAATGAAGGAAGAAATTCTTGTTGTCCACATGTGGATCCTGATACAGGTGATCTATTCTTTCGGTATTAAAAAGTGAGGAACGACGTTTTAAACCGTGAACCACATACCCTTTTTTCAATAAAAATTCCGACAGATACGCTCCGTCCTGTCCGGTGACCCCGGTAATTAAAGCAACCTTTGCCATGGTGTTTATATTTATATTTATTTTGATTTATATTTCTACTCTAATTGGATAGATTATTCCAATACCAATCAATGGCCTTTTTCAAGCCTTCCTTAACGCTAAAAGCTGGATTGTAACCCAATAAATCCTTGGCTTTTTTGATAGATGCAAGCGAATGTGGCACATCACCTAATCTTTCGACGCCATAATTTATTTGTACATTTTTTATCGATTCATCGTAGGGCTCTAAAAACTCCTTTAAATAATCAATCAGCTCATTCATTGAGGTACGATCTCCAAAGGCCACATTATATATGGTGTTAACGGCATCCTTATTATCTGTTATGGCGGCCAGCTGATTGGCTTGTACCACATTGTCGATAAAGGTAAAATCGCGCGAAAAGGATCCGTCACCATTAATTGTTGGCGATTCGTGCGCTATCAATGACTTTACAAATTTGGGGATAACAGCGGCATAAGCTCCATCCGGATCCTGACGCATACCAAAAACATTGAAGTAACGCAGCCCTATCAACTCCATATCGTAAAGGCGTGCAAATACATCGGCATAAAGCTCATTTACATATTTGGTAACCGCATAGGGCGATAAGGGGCGACCGATGATATCCTCCACTTTTGGCAAAGATTCGCTATCGCCATAGGTTGAGGAGCTGGCGGCATACACCACTCTTTTTATGCCCGCATCCCGGGCAGCCAATATAACGTTAACAAAACCCGAAATGTTTACATCGTTGGTAGTTTTAGGATCATGAATAGAACGTGGCACTGAGCCCAGCGCAGCCTGGTGAAGTACAACCTGACAGCCTTTAACAGCCTTGTCGCAATCTTCGCGATTACGAATATCACCTTCCACCAATGTAAAGTTTGGGTTAGCTAAAAATGGTTGGATATTAATACGTTTTCCGGTAGAAAAATTATCCAGACAAACCACTTTGTTATTTTGTTTTAGCAATCGTTCTATAAGGTTAGAGCCGATAAAGCCGGCTCCACCTGTAACTAGAACACTTTTATTTTCGAGTATATTCTTCATACAATGATAACATTGGGATTAAGGTAGCCAAAATTAAACATCTTTATTTTGGCTACCTAAGTATTTATGACCAATGTCGTATTATTTAGCGTAATTAACAGCTCTGGTTTCACGAATAACAGTAATCTTAACCTGACCAGGATAGGTCATCTCGGTTTGAATTTTCTTGGCTATTTCGTACGACAATGTTTCGGCGTCCTTATCCGACACTTTTTCGCTGCCTACAATAACGCGTAATTCGCGACCTGCTTGGATAGCATAAGTTTTTAATACACCCGGGTAACTCAACGCCAACGTTTCCAAATCTTTTAAACGTTTAATGTACGAATCCACTACTTCGCGTCGGGCACCAGGACGGGCACCGGATATGGCATCACAAACCTGCACAATAGGTGCTATCATGGTTGTCATTTCAATTTCGTCGTGGTGAGCACCTATGGCATTACAAATGTCTGGTTTTTCTTTGTATTTCTCGGCAAGCTTCATACCCAGGATGGCATGTGGCAATTCAGGATCCTCGTCGCTCACCTTACCAATATCGTGTAATAATCCGGCGCGTTTGGCTCTTTTGGCGTTAAGACCAAGCTCGCTGGCCATTACGGCACATAAATTGGCTGTTTCGCGCGAGTGCTGCAAAAGGTTCTGTCCGTACGACGAACGATATTTCATTTTACCTATCAGCCTGATCAGTTCGGGATGCAATCCATGAACACCCAAATCAATGGTGGTTCTTTTTCCTGTTTCAATCATCTCCTCTTCAACCTGAGTGCGCACTTTGTTCACCACCTCTTCAATACGTGCAGGGTGAATACGACCATCGGTAACCAGTTGGTGCAAAGCTAAGCGGGCAATTTCGCGACGCATAGGGTCGAAGCCACTTAGCACGATAGCCTCGGGTGTGTCGTCCACTATTATCTCGATACCTGTGGCTGCCTCCAGCGCACGAATATTACGACCTTCGCGGCCGATAATCCTACCTTTTATCTCATCAGAATCGATATGGAAAATAGTTACTGAGTTTTCGATGGCATTTTCTGTAGCCACCCTTTGAATGGTCTGTAATACAATTCGCTTAGACTCTTTGTTGGCATTAATCTTTGCCTCGTCCATAATGTCGTTAATGTACGACATGGCTTCCGTTTTGGCTTCTGCTTTTAATGATTCAATCAATTGATTTTTGGCCTCTTCGGCTGTCAATCCCGAAATAGCTTCTAATTGATCCAAATGTTGTTTTTGAGCACGATCTAGCTCCTGCTCTTTTTTCTCCACCAAAATGAGTTGGCTATCCAAATTTTCACGAACAACATCTGTTTCTTTGCGCTTGCGCGCCAGCTCTTCCTGCTTTTGCGAAAAAGCCACTTCACGTTGTTTAAATTTATTTTCAACAATTAATAACTTGCCATTTCTACTGTTTATTTCTTTTTCGTGATCACTCTTTAATTGCAAAAATTTTTCTTTGGCCTGAAGTATCTTATCCTTTCTAAGCACTTCGGCTTCACTTTCGGCCTCTCGCAAAATCTTATGACTTTGCGATTTTAGTATCTTGCCATATACTATCCATGTGCCCAAGGCTCCCGCCAGCAGGGCAATTAATCCTATTGTTATTTCCATTATAGTTATTATTTGATAAAACAAAACCGCAATCATCATCACAATATAAGGTACAAGTTACCTAATCGTAAAAACAATGCGGTTAATATTGATATATATAGTTTATTTACTCTTTTTCAAGAACATCGCTCAGGTATTGGTCTAGCTCGCGAGCCATCTCAATAATAGGTGATACATCTTTTTTTTCCTCCAACTCAAGAAGTTTATTTACAAACTGTAAAGCGGCCATCCCCAAAAAATCCTGTGGATCCTTGTCGGAATAGTGTTGTTTATATTGTAATACTTTATCGTTGATCATTTTGGCTGCCTTACGGATACGTTCCTCCTCGTTACGTTCAATCCTCAAAGGATAAAACCTATCGGCCACATTAACCCGTATTGAAAGCTTATCGTCCACCAGCAACCTATTATCTGTTTAAAAGAGCAATGCATTTATCAATTTCCCGCACAATCTGGTTGATTTTGATTTTGGCAAAATGAACGTCTCCACTGCTTGCCTCCATCGTTTTAGAAAATTTTAATGTATTGTATTTTTCTTTTAAATCGGCCATTTCTCTAACCGATTCTTCTAATTTTGTGGCAAGTTGATCGTTTTGTGCTTTTAAAAGCCGATTATCGGACTTAACACTACTATAACGCTCAACCAACCGCGATATTTTATGTTGTAAATTATGTACTATTTTTATATTCTCGTTCGCCATAATTTTAAAAATGCCACACAAAGTTAACATTGCAATTAAAATATAAAAACAAAGGTCTATTTTCTTTTTATAAACTGTTTAAGTAATTACAGCGAATAGCTAAAAATTAAGGTTTTACACTAAAAAAAAACTATAAACAAGTGCAATGTAATTTAAAACAACGATGTATTTTTGCCATTGAAGTAAAAATGAACTAATGTTGCGCCAATATTTAAAATGACAAAACAATTAACCCTATGCTTAAAGCCAATTATATTATCATCGTTATCAGCTTAATGCTCGGCTCCTTTTCCGATGAGCATAAATTACCTGAGGCTAATTTTCTTTTCCCCATGGATATTGCTCCCAGGGTAAGCGGTTCGTTTGCCGAATTACGCAGCAACCACTTTCACTCGGGTATTGATTTATCCACCCAGGGAAAGGTGGGTATACCCGTTAAAAGCATGGATGTGGGTAAGGTATCGCGCTTAAAAGTATCAGCTACAGGTTATGGCAATGCTATTTACATAGCACACCCTAATGGATATACCACGGTGTATGGACATTTAGACAAGTATGCGCCTAAAATTGATTCTGTAATCACAGCCCAGCAATATAAAAACCAGACTTTCGAAATTGATTATTTTCCAGATGAAACCATTGCAGTTACTCGAGGTGAAGTAATAGGATTCTCCGGAAACTCAGGCAGCTCCGGTGGGCCTCATCTTCATTACGAAATTAGGGATACCAAAACAGAAGAACCCGTAAATCCGTTTCCTTTTCAGGATATTATTAAAGATGATGTACGGCCTAAACTAATGACAATAAGAATATATCCTTTAGACGATGGTAGCACCGTGAACGGAACTGCAACGGCAAAAAACTATGAGCTTGTATTTTACGATGGTGAATATCATGTAAAAGGCAGCCCTAAAATATATGCCAGCGGAAAAGTAGGTGTAGGTATAGAGATGCTGGATTACATGACGGGATCGTGGACAAAGTGTGGGGTTAACAAGCTGAATATGAAGATTGACGGCCAGGATTATTTCGGCTGGAAACTCGACCGCTTTTCGTTTGACGAATCGAGGTATATTAATAGCCATATCGATTATGCCTACAAAGCCAATCACGGTAAGCGCTTTGAACGATGTTTTAAACAACCCGGAAACCACCTCAACATTTATGAATCGACCTCAAATGACGGCATCATATGGATGGATTCCTCAAAAACTGTTGATATTCAGGCTGCCGATGCTTCCAAGAATGTGTCGAATCTTCAGTTTGTGCTTTTACAGGAAAAAAGTAAGCCAGGTGCACGGAGCACAAACATTTCAAAACTTTCCTATTCATCCAATCACACATTGCAAAATGAAAATGTACGATGTTTTATACCCAAAGGTGCATTGTACGAAGATGCCAACATAACCATAGCTGCAAAAGCCGACCTTAAAAATGGTATGATTTACCAAGTGGGTGATAAAGATATACCACTTCACAAAAACATACGTATTTCCTTGCCCATACCGGGGCAATTTAAAATATGGAAAGATAAAGTATGCTTAGCTAGCATTACTAATGCTGGAAAAAAGGAATATGCAGGCGGACAAATTATAAGTGACAGCCTTGTACTAAACACGAGAAATTTTGATAACTACACCCTAGTGGTTGATACAGTTGGCCCAACCATAACTGCACATCAAAATATTAAGGGAAGAGTTTTTTATACCAATTCGACATTTGCTTTTACAATAAATGATGATTTCTCTGGAATCAATTCGTTCAATGGCTATTTAAATGATAAATGGACTTTGTTTGAGTATGATGCCAAATCCAAAAAAATAACTTGTCCGCTTGCGAAAGCCCCTATTAAAAAGGGAGGTAAGTATCAGTTAAAATTAATTGTTAAGGATAATTGTGGTAACCAATCCACAATGGAGAGCAATTTTACCGTTGGGAGTTAGCTGATGGTAGTTGGCTAATTGGCATTTAGCTAATGGCCGGTGGCTAAAACTTGAACCTTGCTCTGAATTATCAAATGCTATATTTTTTATGAATAGAGAAAAGGCTTCAAGCCACCCCATCATCTGACGTATAAAATAAGTTTATGCAATGCCACTCACGACGGCGGCTCTTCCCCTTTTTATTTGGAAAAAAGGGGAAGTACTGCCACAGAGCGGCAGGGATGGGGATTTATCCGTCTTTCATTTTGAGGATGAGGATTTACTTTCCCTCCGTTTACCAGATTTTTTTAAACATCCAACAAATTATTGAACTTTAACCAATTTAGGACGTTGGTTTCCAATAAAAACCTATTTCTTTGCACATTGTATCCTACTTAGTCAGGTCATTGTCTAAATAGCTAATAATTAGCTCAATACCCTTTATACCATTGGGATACAATACAGAAAGTTTGCTGGTAAATGATTTGCTTGTTTATTGATTTTTTTAATTTGATTTAATATCTGTAAATGAAAAACACCTATTTTGATTTGATCGAACAGAGTTATTACTTTCCTCAGGAGGGTTTTGACCTTAGAGATGGTTCTTTGACCTTTCATGGCGTTTCGTTAAAATATCTGATTGAAAAACACGGAACACCTTTTAGGTTTATTTATTTACCCAAAATTGGCGATCAAATAAAAAAAACACGCAATCTTTTTAATCGTGCCATCAACAATAACGCGTATACCGGAAAGTACCATTTTTGTTATTGCACCAAATGCAACCACTTTTATCACGTTATAAAAGAAGCCCTCAAGCACAATGTGAACCTGGAGACATCTTCTTCTTTCGACATCGACTTGATTCTTAATCTACATAAAAAAGAGAAGATAGATAAGTCGCGCATCATCATCCACAACGGATACAAACCCGACGACTACCTCGAAAAGATAGTACGCCTTCAAGAAATGGGTTTTGAAAACTCCATTGTGATATTGGACAGTATAAACGAGTTAAGACGTCTTCTGAAAATAAATACTACGGAAAAGATAAAAATCGGTATCCGGATGGCTATCAGCGAGGAGGCTCAATCGGCATATTACACCTCTCGTTTGGGTATTCCGGCCAACGATATTATGGATTTTTTTAACGAGGAGATAAAAAATAACGACCGTGTTGAGTTTAAAATGCTGCACTTTTTTGTTGATTCAGGCATTAAGGATACTTTGTACTACTGGGGCGAATTTCAGAAAGCATTAAAGTTATATGTCGAACTTAAAAAAGAGAGCCCAAATTTAAACTGTTTTAATTTGGGTGGAGGATTCCCCATCCGGAATCATCTGGGTTTTGAGTATAATTATGAGTACATGATTAACGAAATTATTACCAATATTAAACATGCATGTGAAAAAGAAGACGTGCCCGACCCAGATATATTTACCGAATTTGGTAAATATACCGTAGGTGAGTCAGGTGCCATCATATTTGAAGTACTTGAGCAGAAACAGCAAAACGATACCGAAACCTGGTACCTGATAAATAACAGTTTGATGAACACCATCCCTGATGCATGGTCAATTCACGAAAAATTTATTTTGCTGCCCGTGAACAAATGGAGCAACGAGTACGGAAGGGTGCATATAGGCGGCATCAGCTGCGACCATTCGGATTATTACAACTCGGAGGACATGAACCAGGAAATCATGCTTCCAAAATACGATGAGTTTAAGGAGGAAAACGGAAACAAGGAACCCTTATATCTCGGCTTTTTTCATACAGGCGCATACCAGGATTCCATCAGCGGTTACGGGGGTATTAAACATTGCCTTATACCTTCGCCCAAACATGTAATTGTGGATCGCGACGAAACGGGAAATATTGTGGACTACATCTACCGCGAGGAACAATCGGCCGACGATATGTTTAAAATTTTAGGATACAATAAGGAATAGGATTGGCTGATAGCTATTGGCTGGTAGCGGATAAAAATCCTCGGGATTTGCTTTGCTCTAATCCCGAGGATTAATTCGCTCGACATTCAGGGTTTTACTTCACTCATCTCCATTCTGGAGTTTTCGGAACTATAGCGTATTGATTTGGTACACGCTAAGGCGACATAAAAACAAGTCCTCTCCTATCGAATCACTACCGCTGTGACCACTGTATCTCCCACCTCCTCATTCATAGCGACCATTATTTTATCCTTTAGCATCAGCAGCTCGTTGCGCATAACGCTGGAATTGATGCTCAGGTATAGCGTGCCTTGGTACATATAAATATTAGTGGTTGCCCGCGCCACTGTTTTCCCTATCACTTTTTCCCATGAACGCACCACACGGTTTTCGAGCATCTTATGATCCAAATTCTCTTTTTTGAGTATCCCGCGGATAATTGATTTAATATGTACAGCATTTTTTCTTTCCATGTTTTTTTAATTTCAGTTTTCAGTTTTCAGTTTTCAGTCGGCTGTTGGGGAGATGCTACATCCCTAGGTCGTGGCTATAAGAAAACGGAACAATCTCTCTTCTAAAAACCCTCTAACTCCCTAAAGGGAGAACCAGAACTCCTCGGCAAAAGCCAATTCCCCTTTAGGGGTTAGGGGTAATCACGAAGAGGTAATAATAAAAAAGAGGGTTTTCTTAGATGAACTTGGCAAAAAAAAGTAATTCCTACCGGGCTTCAGTCCACAGTCAGCAGCAATCAGCCATAAGCTATGTGTCCCCAGCTCATAATCTAAACTCCCCATCCTCCACCATAAAAATACGGCTCTCCTTGTTTATTTTTTTTAGCACAGGCTCAATCCTACTTAATTGCGTGTCGGTGATAAAAATCTGTTGAAAACATTCGCCACCTACCAGTTCTATCAGTTTGTCGCCACGCTGCGAATCAAGTTTATCAAAAATATCATCTAATAGCAAAATGGGCGTTCTTTTTTTATGAATGGCCAAGAATTTAAACTGTCCCAACTTTAAGGCAATCAAAAACGTTTTTTTCTGTCCCTGAGAACCCATTTTTTTTATGGGAAATCCACCAATTCTAAAATCCACATCGTCTTTATGAACACCTTTAGTGCTGTATCCCAGTATCATATCTCGCTCACGTGCATTTTTAAGTACACCTTCAAAGTCTTTATCTTTTAAATGCGATTTATAAACGAACTCCACTTCTTCCTTATGCTCTGCAATAAAATTATAGGTTTCGAGAAAAACAGGCTGTAACTCCTGCAAAAATTGGGTACGAGCCTGTACAATTTTCTTCCCAAGGTCAATCATTTGATAATCCCAAATATCCAGCATTTCGTGAGCCGTACTGTTTAACGACTTCAGGTTTTTTAGATAGATATTTCGTTGCGAAACTACTTTATTGTATTTGATGAGCTGCTCCAAATAAGCCTTATCGTACTGCGATATAACGCCATCTACATAGCGGCGGCGCTGTTCGCTTCCTTCCACTATTAAACGCTCATCCTGCGGCGATATCATCACCAAAGGCAGCAGACCGATATGATCGGATAGCTTTTCGTACTCTTTTTTATTGCGCTTGAACTGCTTTTTAACGCCATTTTTTACCCCACAGTAAATATGCTCCTCTTCGTTATTTAAAACATAAGTGCCCTGAACCACAAAAAAATCCTGGTCGTGCCTGATATTTTGACTGTCGATGGGATTAAAAAAACTCTTACAAAACGACATATAATAAATGGCATCTAATAAATTGGTTTTTCCGGTGCCATTAGAGCCAATTAAACAGTTGATTCCCTTGCACAACTCCAGTTGTGCCAATTCGATATTTTTGAAATTAAGAAGGTGTAAATGTTTTAAAAACATAGGGGATTTTTTAAAAGAACACAAATGTAACTAATCTTATAAAGATTACTTGACAGGCTGCAACTAAACGAGGGATAAAATTTTATTACTTGTTTGTGCTATTACCATTTATGCTATATTATCCTTACTTTTACAGCTATAAGCAACTCATTATAGCAACCAGCATGGATTACAAAAACATCATCATAAAAATAAGAAGAATCGTTCGTTCGATTAATTTGGAATCAAAAAAAATTCAGAAAGATTATGGTGTCAGCATACCCCAAATATTGTGTTTGGAATATTTGAAAAATTCGCCCAATTACCAGGCTACCCAAAAAACTATAAGAGATCATCTAAAGTTAAATTCGAGCACGGTAACAGGTATCATAAGTCGATTAGAAAAAAAAGGTATGCTGGCAAGGCTGCCTAAAACAGGCGACCGACGAACAACGGTTATTACCCTCACTTCCTTGGGAGATTCCCTCCTAAAAGAAACACCGGATTTGCTACAACAACGATTGGCTCAGAAACTATTATCAGCATCCGAAGACGACCTTATTTTTATTGGTGATGCATTAGACAAGCTGGTGAACATGTTGGAGATAGCTGATTTGGATGCCTCACCCCTGCTTACTGCCGAGGAAACCTTATTTGATGAGTTAGAGAGTGACGAAGATTGAGAATTGAGGTTATTCAAGTTCTTTTCTTGATTCTGGGTGTTCTTTTCCATGAATAACATTTAATACCCTGACTTGTTTATCTTTAACTATGAAAATGATTACATAACTCCAAATGCTTACCGAGCGGTAATCTTCG
>JAGXIO010000029.1 GCA_024635555.1 Saccharicrinis sp. | reverse complement strand
AAGCTATTTCCCAAGTCTTCCAATATAAATCCACAAGCTCTGGATTCTCTTCAAAAATTGGCTGAGGAATAAGTTCTTTGTCAAATGGTAATTTTTGACCGTAAAGATTCGAAACTAATAAAAGCGTGAAAATTAAGCTTAATATCTTCATAAATATTTAATTTTAAATATATTGCGTTATTTATTCTAATTCTGAGTAAAGTTTTATATATGCTGAGAATGGTATTCCGGAGATGCCTCTCTCTATCAATCGTAAAAAAAGACAGGGGTGAGATGATATGCTGAATACCGGACTAAACCCGCTTTAAAATCTACCTCATGTATAGGGTGTTTTACCATTATTATAGCGATGATATTGTTATTTTTTCCTTCTTAAGCTCATCACTTGAAACCATCAATTCAATATCTCCTTTTTCAGTTGATGACTGAACCAAAATCACCAACTTTCCATTAAAGGCTTTCATGGTAGGTTGATGAAATAGCTCAAGAGAAGTTGCATCGCCATTACAGGCTGCCCTATATGTACCGTTGCCTTTTACCTCAAAAAATAATCTATTTGAAGCTGTCGGGCAAGGATTCCCATCTTTATCTACAATTGTAGCGGTCACATAACTTAAATCCACACCGTTTGCACTGATAACTTGTCTGTCTGCTTCAAGCAAAATATGATGAGGTTTACCAGCAGTAACTATCGTCTGTTCTGCAATAGCTTTACCCTTATCGCTATAAGCAATCACTTTTAATGTTCCCGGCTCATATTTCACATCCATCCACATTAACCGGTAGCGGTTTAGCTTGGATTGATTACTTTTGTTTTGTATGCCCTGGCTTTTACCATTCACAAATAATTCTGCGCTTTTATAGCTCGTGTAAACAAAAACAGGAGTGATTTCACCTTCGCGACCTTCCCAATTCCAATGAGGTAAAATGTGCAAAGTATTGTCAGTGATATTCCAACGACTACGGTAAAGATAATACCTGTCTTTAGGTATGCCAGCAAGATCACAAATACCAAAATAAGAACTCCGGGAAGGCCAATAATTATCATAGGGTGTGGGTTCGCCTAAATAGTCAAAACCTGTCCATACAAATTCGCCAATCACCCAGGGCTTGTCGTCCTGCAATACAAAATCATCCTCGGGAATATTCGACCAAGGGCAATATTCCAGATCGTAGGAAGAACACTGCAAATCATCATACACTTTATTAGAACCACTTACAACCGGGAATTTATAAACACCTCTGGAACTTACAGTAGATGCAGTTTCTGAACCTAAAAGAAGTCCCTGAGGAAATTTATCATAGGCCTCTTTGTATAAGTGTGTGCGATAGTTTAGTCCGGGAATATCCAGTATGGCGCCAAACCCGCTTTCCATCACAACCTGAACCTCATCCATACCAACGGTTACAGGCCTTGTTGGGTCTTCACGATGAAAAATATCCTGTAGCCATTTTAACCTTTTCACACCTTCACTTCCTCTCTGATCGGGTACTTCGTTGCCTGCACTCCACATCACAATACATGGATGGTTTCGGGTGGCATGCACCAAATTCACTACATCTCTTTCTGCCCATTCATCAAAATATAGGTTGTATCCATTTTTTACTTTGGGTTTTTTCCATTCATCAAAGCTTTCTGCTAAAAACAAAAAGCCCATCTCGTCGCACAACTCTAATTGTTCGATCGATGGCATGTTGTGCGAAGAACGAATGGCATTACAGCCTAAATCTTTCAGAATGGTCAATTGACGTTTTAGTGCCGCCTTGTTAACAGCCGTGCCAATAGGTCCGAGATCGTGATGCAGACAAACACCTTTAAATTTTGTGACTTTTCCGTTGAGCTCAAACCCTTTTGAAGCATGATATCTGATTTCTCGAATCCCAAAACGGATTACTTCAGTATCTTTTAAAACATCGTTCTGATAGAGTTTCAATTCAGCACTATACAAATAAGGAGTTTCCGGACCCCACAAGTTGGGATTCTTAACCGCAATATTTTGTTCTATTTCGTCGGCAAACCTTTTAGCTGAAACGTTTTCTGCAATAACAATCCCTTGCGCATCCCTGATACTGGCTTTTATTGTAAGGTTTTCCCCTTGCACCTGCGACCGGATAGTAACCTTGGCCAGATTTTCGGAAATGTATGGTGTGGTGATTGTGTTTCCCCAATGTTTAAAGCTTGTTTTGTCTTTTATAATAAGCTTTACTTTTCGATACAGTCCAGCACCGGGATACCATCTGGAAGAAAAGGGCTGGTTTTCAAGACGAACAGCAATAACGTTCTTTTTCCCTTTCAGTATATATTCAGAAATATCGAAATAAAAATAGCTATATCCATAAGGCCTGTTGCCCACTTTACGCCCATTTACATATACCTCAGCATTGCTCATGGCACCATCGAAGGTTAAAATGGCCTGTTTTTCGTCTGTAAAAGCAGGCAAGTCAATGATTTTTCTGTACCAACCAACCCCTATAAAGGGTAGAGCACCGGTTCTGCCTGTTTTTTCGGTAGCCTTTGTTTCGTTGTTCTGTTCAATCTTAACAATTTGCTTGTCAATTCCCTTATCAAAAGGGCCATAAATTGCCCAATCATGGGGAATAATTACCGGATTCCAATTGGTGTCATCAAAATTTATCCTCGATGCCAATTCACTATCGCCATTGAAAAATTTCCATGAATCAAGTTCAACAACAACGCGTGTTTGACTGAATAAATTTGAACCCCAAATTAACAGAAGGAGTAACAGTGAATTTCTTTTTAATCTCATAACAACATCCATTTTATTTACGATAAGTTTTACCTTGTGTCTTTCCAAATTAAATTACAGTTTATCCATAATCAGTTATGAATTTTAATAAGTTTTTTTTCAGAGATAATTCATAATTATTCTCCAGGAGCTTGTATTATAGACTCCAAGGTTTTATTAGCATCCTTATTGCGCCAGGGATATTCACCCGTGAGCATGGCGTATCGGCTGGGCGTGCAAGTAGCCGATGTGGCATAACCATTGGTAAAACGAACGCCACCATTGGCTAATTGATCAATATTGGGGGTCTGGAGCTCGGTAGCACCGTAGGCACTCAGGTCACCGTAACCAAGGTCGTCGGTAAGGATAATGATAATATTGGGTTGTTCATTTTTCTGGGCATACATTGCATTAATCGGAACAATAGCCAGAAGCCCGAAGAATAATGCCACCCGTATTGAATTAATTGTTTTCAATTGTTTAAAATTTGTTTTTTAATTGCCACTTAGCCTCCCGCAATTCTGCGGGACAGGTAACCCCGAACTCGATTCGGGAGAAATCGCCGCTTTAGTCATTCCTCTTTGTGAGAAGCAACTCTCATAGCCTCCCGCAATTCTGCGGGACAGTCGCCCCGACCCTTCGGGGGCTGGTTTCATATGAATAGGTTATATTCTAAAATTTAAACACTTCAGACTCTTGCCTGGCCGTTTTCAATATGACTTCAATTTTGGCGACTATTTCAGGGAACTTTGCTGCAACATCCCTACTTTCCCCGGGGTCATCTTCCAAATTGTATAATTCAATGAATTGATCCCCGTCTTTTTTGACGTTATATTTTACGCCTTTCCATTTTCCCATTCTTACAGCCTGACGACCTCCCAATTCATGAAATTCCCAATACAAATAGTCATGAACTTTCTGAACTCCATCCCCAGTTAGCTCTGGCAACATCGAGATACCATCAATATTTGCAGGCGACTCCACCCCAATAATTTCAGCAAAGGTTGGTAATATGTCCCAGAAAGCAGAAACATGATTTGAGACCGATTCGGCTTCAATTTTATCCGGCCATTTGGCAATCATTGGAACCCGGATACCACCTTCGTAGAGATCCCTTTTAAATCCTCGCAAAATTCCGTTGCTGTCAAAATATTCTGGATCTGCACCACCTTCTTGATGTGGTCCGTTATCAGAGGTGAAAATAATGATGGTATTATCTAACAGGTCAAGTTCTTTCAGCTTCTGCACAATTTCGCCTACCTGATCATCAAGCAAGGTAATCATGGCAGCAAAAGCCGCATGACCCTCAGGCTGGGGGCCATAACCGCCTTTTCTGAAATTTGGATGATCAGGCCCCGCTCCTTTATTGGAACTTTCAGGCAGAAACTTCCCTCTGAACTTTTTCATATATTCTTCAGGGGCAAATAATTCGGCATGCGGAATAATTGACGGGTAGTACATAAAAAACGGTTGTTCTTTGTGGTCTTTAATAAATTGCAAGGCTTTTTGATGAATTGCACTTGGTGCATAAAGACCTTTTTTGGTACCGACATTTTCTTCAAGGATGATTCTCTCGTTGTTATGATACAAATGCCAGGGATAATAATGGTGACCATTTCGCTGGCAGTTGTATCCGTAAAACTCGTCGAACCCCATAGCAAGGGGGTCTCCAGAGGATCTTGGATACCCTAGTCCCCATTTACCAAAAGCTCCCGTTGCATAACCGGCTTTTTTAAAGATTTTAGCCATGGAATTTGAGGACTCAGGTAAAGGCCATTGTCCTTCAGGTTTATGTTCCTTATTTCCACGCACCGGGGTATGTCCCGTATGTTGTCCGGTAAAAAGAGCAGACCGAGATGGCGCACAAACAGTTGAACCAGCATAATGACTGGTAAACTTCATTCCTTCCTTGGCAAGCTGGTCAATATGAGGTGTTTCAAATTTAATTTGTCCATAACAACTGAGGTCGCCATACCCCAAATCATCAGCAAGGATATATATGATATTCGGTTTATCTTTTTTTATGTTTGTACCCGCTTGGATGAATTGAACTCCCAACAGTATAGGAATCCACAAAAACAATTTAATATGAATCGAGGTCATAATTATATTTATTATTTAATTATTTATTTTTTAAAAATACGTAAATCCCAATCATCATGCCATTCCAGCACAGGTTTCCCCTCTTCAAATGTAACGGGTAACCATATATATCTTCCATCAATGGCATTGTTCGGCCGCCAGTGATCAGCCATAAAAATAAAAGCATCTTTTTTACCATCAACCGGCAAAACAAAAGTGCTTTGGGAGTGAAAAGTGGTTTTCACCTGTTCCTCTGTTCCACGAGCGGGATTGCCCAATGATAACCAGGGGCCAAACGGATGAACCGCAACTGCCGAGCGGGCAGGATTAGGATCCCATCCGGTGCATCCTGATGAGATCATGTAATATTTATCTCCCCGTTTGAATATGGCGGGGGCCTCGTTGGCATCACCGGGAAGCACCCTGGCATAAACACCCGAAAAACCAAGGTAGTCATCGGTAAGTTGGGCAATATGCAAGGTTTGGTTCTCTTCCGAAGCATGAAAATGATAGGCGGTACCATCTGTATCCACAAACAGCGTCATATCGCGAGCCATTTGTCCCCTTTCAAAATCGCGGCGTAGAAACATTCCGTCCTTAACGGCCTGCCTCCATTCTTCCGTCCACTTTTTCTCGAACGAAGCCTCCGTGGTGGTGTCATTCTTCAAACTATCGGGATAATTAACAGGCCAATGACCGGCATTGGGATTTATACTCTTCAAATAGGTATATGGACCGGTTGCCACATCTGACACTGCAAGCCCTGTCATTGCGGCTTGATAGCCCATTCCTTTCAACTCATGGTGAAACCACATGACATACTTGCCTGTATTTTCATTGTAAATTACCTTGGGTCTTTCAATGACACACCCTTTTGTGAGCAATGACGTGGTATCCTCATGCACCGCCAGGGCAATCCCTTCGTCCTTCCAATTATACAAATCGGTGGATGAGTAACAATGTACACCCACATTAGCCTTATTGCCGGCTTTTCCTTCCGTTTTATGCTCGCCGAACCAGTAATAAATACCATCGTGGAAAAGAATGCCACCGCCGTGTGCATTGATATGAGTACCCTTGTTATCCTTCCATACCTTCCCAGGAGAAAAGCTTTTATTTTGTGCATCGCAACTGGCTAAAAGCAACACCAGAGCCGTCAAAAGTAAATACATCTGTTTCATTATTAAGTGTTTAAAGTTTACTCAAATGTCTCTCCCACCATTTCAGATATTCTTCGTTTGAAACATTAACCGATAATTTTCGCTTTGTTTTCCATATACTATCCATCCTTGCCATCTGATTCGTTTATTACAAAGATGTTCATTTAATCGTTACCGCATTAATACCTTACCGGATAGGCGAAATTCGGTAAGTATAAGTATAATCCATATTAATCAACCTATAATCCTTTCTTGGGAAAGCGTTCATCAGCCAGCTGGTTGTGCCCCCGATTCCCATCTGTCGATAATCTATATTGAGATAAATTTCCGGATGCTTTGTTAATTCAAACGAATAATCGCTTTGTTGTATATCTTGTTTTCTATAGTGGGATACGCCAAAACCAATGGCTGGCGCCCCGGTAACCAGCAAACCTCTCCCTTGATGATTCGTTAATGAGAACCAACGCGTATCTATTTTATATCCATTTTCCTGAGGTTTTGAATAATCTACCCATTCGTTGCTTACGGAAGAAGTATAAATGCCCACTTTTTCCACATTTCTATCGGCATAGGTAGGATATTTACCAGGTCCGTACCACTTGAGCCGATCATAGCCAGGTTCAATTACCAGTTCTGTTCCCATCCGCGGTACCATGGGCAATTCTTTGTCTCCCGCCGTATATTGAATATTGACATCCACCTCCCCATTACCATACACGGTGTAGGTCTGCACATAATCTGCATGAATCAGCGGTAGTTTACCCAAAGCCTTTAAAACAAGGGTTTGCCCAATGGATTCGAAAGATCATTAATCGTCCATAATTCAGGAAAATATTGATGCCCTCCAATAAGAAAGCCAAAAAACTCGTCGAATCCCCGGTTCAATGGCCATTGAGAACGATGAGATCCCAGATGCCATTTGCCCAGAATAGTGCTTGTATAACCGGCACGGCCAAGAACCATGGCCATGGTTTCTTCCGAAAGAGACAGACCCTGTTCCGGATCTCTTGGAGCAAATAAAGGATTTCAACTGCCTCCAAAGCGATCCTGGTATCGTCCGGTAATCAATCCTGCACGACTGGGACCGCAAACCGCATAGGTCACATAACCATTGGTGAATTTCACCCCATTGTTGGCGATCCGGTCGATATTGGGAGTTGGAATATCGGTACATCCGTTAAAACCAACATCTGCATACCCCTGGTCATCGGTTAAAATTATAATAACATTGGGACCAGGCTTCTCTACGGCTGAAAAAGCATTTACAGCAAAAAAGACCAGAATCTCAAACAGGAGGATAGCTCTATTTAATTTAATATTTTTCATCATAAAATGGATTTAAAAATTTTAATCAAATAATTCCGAATACCCAGGTAGTCCATATTTTCTCCACGAAGCCGAAATTAAAGCCAATTGCCTGTTATCAAGATGCTCAATTTGAGAAATCATCAAAGGGAGTAGACTGGGAATAAGACTATCTTCACCTGTAATCCTGTCAATAAAGATACTTTTACTGTAATCATCCAACTCAGGAAAGCGCGAGATGAATTTTTTATTGATTTCCTGATTTGAGAATGGTAAAGGCAATTTCGCTATGATATAAGCATTGATTAGCGGAGAACTATGACCGAGTATGCTAAAAATTAGATTAGCATGCTGTCGAAAATCGTCATCGTTCATTTGCCTTAATGCAAAAAGCTGGGTCTCATAATTGCGGGACTCCAGCATTACCCTCAGAATGGTGTCGGAATACTGGCTCATGGTGTAGGCTGCCAACTCGTTTTGTATTGTGCCATTTACGAAATGCCAAAGGGTAAAAGAAGAATACACAGCCCCTTCGACCACTGCGTTTTTTACGGTCGCCGGAGTCGCTCCGGTAACCGCATCGACCGTTTTTGCTTTCATTTTAACCGTCTTGTCAATCAAGTCTCCCTTCTCTAGTATCCTCAGCATGCTGTTCCGATCCTTCAGTATCTGATCCATTTTTTGATAGTCTTCCTTGGCGAATTCCTGGTGGTCGAATTTGGTTAAGGGTTTTCCGGGAATGGTATCAAATCCGGTATAATGTCCGGCCAGATCCCAATAAAATACGAGGACAACATTTGCACAAAGTGTATCATCGCAAACCGGCATATTGACTTCCGCTTTATATTTCGACGGAATTCCGGCCGTGTCAAAACAGAGCTCGATGGTTTCATTTAGTGCCAATGCTTCAGACTTGTACACAAATGCTTTTCGACACTTCTGTGAATTCTCCAATTCGTCAGCAGTCCTGAATCCCGGCAAAAAAGTAAAAAACAATAGACCAAATAAAACGTGTCGCATCGGGCTTATTTTTGAGATTCAATCAACCCAAGATATTCTTCCAAATGCGAAGCATAAATTGCCCTCGGGTTGACATTGTACTTTATACAAAGGGATGCGGCAACACCCACAGCGGCTCCCATTTGGCCGGTAGTTAGCATGACCCTTGGCCCACCCAGGCCAATGTGGGAAGAGCTAAAATTCCGCCCGGCCATAAACAGGTTGTCAATATTTTTTGAATACAGGCTGCGATAAGGAACAATGTATTGCCTGGTATTATAGAACATTGCTTCTGACAAAAAATCCGGCTGGTCCGCATCCAGCAAATTAATCTGATAATGAACATCCACAGCCCGATTCTCAAAAACCACAGAGTCTTCAAACCGCGTGTTGTCACGCACATCATTGAAGGTGTAAATATGATCACCTATCAATCTGCGCGATTCCCTTTTACCCAACAGGTAAGAAACCCACTGTAATTGCAAGCTATCAGCATGCTCCTGTTTTTTCTGCCAGTCAGGCGTATCCGTTAAAGCCTGATCGGTGTTTGAGCTTGGAGCTGTAGGGTTTTTAAAATTGTAGAACGATCCGTAAATGGCACGAAACATATGATCACGAATATGCTCTGCATCGTCGATCTGACTCAGGTCGTTTCGTGTAAATTCCCACTGCCATTCCCCGTTTTTCGCAGCATAATTGTTTGCCACATCCAATGCCCAGGGTACCTCCGGAAATCCGACCTTTTTACCGGCATTTTCTGATCGCCACAAAACCGATGAGCCCATCACCATTTTGTCAGGTGTCTCCGGACTCCATAAAAGGCCATGAGCATCCCAGTCTTCACCATACTTTGAAGAAGCTTCGCGCCCGTAAGAATATTCTGCACCTGCCCAATACCCTATCCAGCCATCACCCGTACAGTCCACAAACAAAGGAGCTTCAAACCGGATAAGCTCACCAGTTGAAGTGTGACGGGCATCAACCGAATTTATTTTACTATGCCTGGCATCAGCATCATAGGCTCTGTAATTTAGATAGAGTGAGATATTTTTATATTGCCTCACATTATCCATACGTCTTTGATCTTCTTTTAGGGCTGCTGGCGAGCCATTAGGATAATGCTCTGTATCGAGCATTTTAATGATGCGCTCAAACTTGCCGTAGATGCCTAACGTGTGTACACGAATTTCACCGCTGGCGTTACCTCCTAAAACCGGACGGTCATGAATCAATGCAACTTTCAAACCTTGCTCGGCAGCAGCAATCGATGCTGCACAACCAGCAATGCCGCCCCCAACAACCACCAGATCATATTTCTCATTCTTCTCGGGCACAATCGGTTCGCCCAATTTATTAGACCGCCACTTCTTCAGTCCGGCCATTTCGCTGGGTATTTTCTCACTTTCATCCATGGTCAGGTAAATGGCATCACAGCGTCCTTCAAATCCTGTCAAATCCTGGAGAGAAATTTGCTTGGTTCCCTTTCCAAGTTGAATTTCGCCGGCAAATTCCCAGTTCCATTCCGGGTTAAGTCCCAAGGTGCGTTCAAGCTTTTGACCATCAACAAGCAATTTAAACCTACCCGGGGCATCCCAATTTCCAGGCACCCAATTTTTGGTGCGCACCCAAACATAATATAATCCCGGTTTACGAACTGAGAATGCAGTTGAAGCATCTTTCACGGGCTTTCCCATGCCATGCGCTAAAAGATACGGAGATCCCATCTGCTCAACAAACTGGGGATCAACTACCCATCCACCTTTATCGGTAAAGCTTTCAGCCTCAATCAGGATCGATTGTGCGTTTATTTCAGCGATTCCAATTAGCATTATAAAAGCTGCCACGAATATTTTTTTCATCATCATCATTTAATTTTCAGTTTTAATTTTCAGTTTCAATCTTAATTTCGTCTCCAATTAACTTTCCTCCGGACACCATCAACGAGATCTCTCCGGAATTCTCCCCGGATTCAATCACGGCAACTATTTTACCATTGAAAGCGCGCATGTAATTGGAGGAAAAAGAAGTGTGGTCGATTGAATTTCCATTGCAAACAGCCTTCAACTTTCCGGCTCCGCTTACCTTGAAAAAAAGAAAATAGTCTGACCTGGGGCATAAATTACCATCCTTGTCGTGCACCTCAACTGTTACAAACGACAAATCCTTTCCACCCGCTTTAATGACTTCTCTGTCGGCGGTCAGCTTCACGGAATAGGGTTCACCCGCGGTTTTAATGACTTGCTCAGCAACGGCCATATTGTTTTCGTCATAGGCCACCACTTTGATCTCGCCTGGTTGATAAATCACATCCTTCCACATTAGCCGGTAGCGCGTATATTTGTTGCTTTTGTCTTTTTGCCTGATACCAGCGCTGACCCCATTCACGAAAAGTTCGGCCTTTGGATAATTGGTATAGCAGAAAACCGGAACATTTTGGCCCAATTTGTCCGACCAGTTCCAATGTGGTAAGAGATGTAAAACAGGCTCGTTGCTCCATTTACTCTGGTAAAGATAGAAACGGTCTTTTTTCAAACCGGCCAAATCAACGATCCCGAAATACGAACTGCGAGCCGGTGTTCCTTCGTTGTATGGAGTTGGTTCGCCTAAATAGTCAAATCCTGTCCACACATATTCGCCCAAAACAAATTCACAATCGTCCTGCATTTCAAACTCTGTATCCGGTGTGGATGCCCAGAATGGGTATTCCAAATCATAACTTGAAAGCTGATAATCAGGGTACCAGGGCCCTTTGTTCTCAACCACAGGAAATTTGTATTCACCGCGGGAACTCACTGTGGAAGCAGTTTCGGTTCCCAAAAGAACGTAGTGCGGATATTCGGCATGTATTCTTTTATAAGCATGTGGTTTATAATTGAACCCAACCACATCAATCGCGTCGCTAAGACCATTCTCGATAGCGGGCAGATATTGATTAAATGCCGCAGTCGTCGGACGGGTTGGATCCAACTTCCGGGAAATGTCGGCCAAAAACTGAGCTATCTCTTTACCGGCCTCCATACGTTGTTCATGTAATTCATTGCCAATGCTCCACATAATGACGGATGGATGATTCCGGTCGCGACGAATCATTGCTGTCAAATCCTTTTCAGCCCATTCGTCAAAATATTTTCCATATCCATTTTTGTTTCCACCATGCTTCCACTCATCGAAAGCTTCGACCATCACTACCAATCCAATGCTGTCACAAATCTGAAGCAGTTCCGGAGAAGGAGGATTGTGGGCAGTACGAATCGAGTTGACGCCCATTTCCTTTAAAATCTCCATCTGCCGTTCGGTAGCACGGTAATTGACAGCCGCACCCAGAGGGCCGAGATCGTGATGCATGCAAACCCCTTGCAATTTCACATGATTTCCGTTCAGAAAAAACCCTTTGTCTTTATCAAACCGTAAACTCCTTATCCCAAAAACGGTAACATATTCGTCTTTTAGCTCATTGCCAACAAACAATTGGCTAACCGCACGATAACGAGCCGGTGATTCAATGCTCCATAACTGTGGGGCTTTGATTTTCAGCGTCTGGTCGAACAAACCGTTTTCTTCACCCTTTTTGGTTGAAGAAACAGTCCCTACTTTTTCTCCTTGTGGACTGAATATATCAGTTACCAATTTAATCTCTGATCCTGCGACCCCCATGCCATCAATTTCAGTTCGAACGGAAACTTCTGCTCTTTTATCGGTAATTACAGGAGTGGTTATGTAGGTTCCCCAATGCGCAATACGAACCGGCGAAGTTTTAACCAGCCTGACATTACGGTAGATACCAGCACCCGTATACCAACGTGAAGCTTCCGGCTTATTTTCGAGTCGGACGGCCAGAATGTTTTCCTGACCGAACCGAAGATACTCGGTCAGCTCAATTGAGAAGGAAGTATAACCATAAGGTTGCTCTCCTATGAACACGCCATTCAGGAATACTTTTACCAGGCTCATCGCTCCATCAAACTCTATAAAAACGCGTTTATCCTGATCGGAAGCTGAAATTGGCAATACTTTACGATACCAGCCGACACCAACAAAAGGCAGCGCCCCCGTCCGCCCGGTCCGCAGTTTAGCCGACGCCTCACCATCGTTCACAACCTGAACCTCTTGATTATCAAGATTCATGTCAAAATCGTGCGATATTGCCCAATCATGGGGTACTCGAACAATTTCCCATCCATTGGCGTTAAGTGCCGGCTTTTCGCCTCCTTCAACCTCCTCATTAATAAAACGCCAGTTTGAATCCAGTAAAGAAGTTTCACGCGACTGCTGACCAAAACCACAAATTGAAATCAAAAAGGCAATACTGACTATAAAAAGTTTTTTTTTCATGTGTTTATTTTTCTTATTAGGATGTTACAATTTTATTTCAAACGCCATTCCTCCTGCCATTCCAACACTGGTTTCCCCTCCTCAAATAGAATGGGCAACCAGACATAGCGCCCGTCAATGGCGTTTTCAGGCCGCCATCTGTCACCCATGTAGATAAATACATCCTCCTTCCCTGCCACCGGCAGCACATAGGTACTCTGTGAATGAAAAGTGGTATTTACCTGCTCCTCGGTTCCCCGACAGGGATTGCCCAACGGTTCCCATGGTCCAAAAGGATGATCAGCCACGGCTGAACGTGCCGGATTGGGATCCCACCCGGTACAACCAGATGCAATCATATAATACTTATCCCCTCTTTTGAAAACAGCCGGAGCTTCATTTGCTTCACCGGGAAGCACACGGGTATATCGCCCGGTGAAGTCCAGATAATCGTCGGTTAACTCAGAAACATGCAACGTTTGGTTCTCTTCCGAAGCATGATAATGATAGGCGGTACCATCTGTATCCACAAACAGGGTCATATCGCGAGCCATTTGTCCCCTTTCAAAATCGCGGCGTAGAAACATTCCATTTTTGACAGCCAGCTTCCATCCTGTTAACCTTACTGACTTCATCAAACGAGGAACATTCGGGAATGCCGGAGAGCCTGCATTGATTCATTATCTCTTCCACACTTTCTTTGGATGGATTGGAAAAAAAATCCGTTTACATCCTGTTGTCCAAATCCATCCAAAAAATTCACACAATTTGGGTTGGTAGTTTTAATGTATACAAAACTAATTTTAACAAAAAATAAAAGAGCGCTGATTTGTACGAAAAGCTACATTTATTAGCTGCTGTACAAATTCATCCATTACTTCGTACAATTTATGCAGATCGTTATATTGAATGACGCCGATTATGATTAAATAATCTAAGTTTCCCAAGGCGACAAAAGCCCTACGGGTGACAACATGGGTGCTAAAACTCTATTATTTGAAACTTATATTCTCTTCCCGTATTACGGCGGGACAGGCAGCCGACTGCACCACTCGCTTACCCACTAATGTATTTAATATGGAACAGAAAGAACTCTCCGGTTCAAACAGTTTAGGCGATCAGACAATAGAATTCCCGCTAATGCATTTTAGAAGCAGCAAAACATTAGGCGATTACAACAAAGTGGCTTCCACCCCTACTTCTAATTCAATATTACCCATGTTTTAGAGACAACACTTCGTTGTTTTTTTTGTAACTGTTTGAATATTAGATTGTTTACTTAGTTGTGTAATTTTCTATAACACGCTGATAATATGGCGTTTGTAAATAAGTCTAATGTCTACTATCTAAAATCTAACGGTCTATTGAGAGAACCACCGCATATAATTCCCGTACGTATGGCTGGAGGGGTCTATCAGCGGTTATCTGGTCATCACTGACCAGGGATTAAAAACTTGCTCTTATTGTTATAATGGCAGTGCTGTAAAAATTGCCCGGATGGTGGGTATTGGGCTTTGGCGTTTGAACACGCAGGGTCTGAAGTTGCACGTTGGTTAAATCGCATTGGGGTAACAGCCTTTGTTTTAAAGTAGCGTTAAGCTTATCTCATCAGCAAGTATTTTACCACTCTCGGCCTTAATAATATTTTCACCTGGATTTAATACGATATCAAAATAAAAACGTCCATAATCACCAGTTGTCTTTCCTACTTTTTCACCATTAAGGTATAGTATAATCTCTTTTTGGTTTGAATATACTTTTATCCTTTGCCTGGCCGTAACTCTCTCGCGCACTTTTTTGTCGGCAATATAAACCATGGGTTCATTTTTATTCCAATTGGCTTTATAGAAATAGAAGGCATCTTTGCGGTCTTTACGATCAAAACTTACCAAACCTTTGTCGTTTTTGCCGGGCACTTCTCCTTCGCGACGGTGTGCTGCCCCAAAATCGAACAAACTCCAAATAAAAGTTCCCCATAAAAATGGACGTTGGTCAATGGCGATCCAATGCTCCTCATGATAATATGTCTGCCAGTTTTCGGGATGCCAATAACTTCCGGGATTTGTTTTCTCTAGTTCTTCTTGCTGATGGTGAAAACTTGCCCCGGCACCATATTCACTGATACCAATAGGCGTATTGGGCATTTCTGCATGTTGTTGATCTGCCCATTTTCCTATATAGGTTACTTCCGATCCGTACCAGCCATAATATTTGTTCCAGGCAATTAAATCTGTTATTGAATTTAAGTCTTCATTGGATATATTGCTGGCTGCTGTTGTTATTCTTGTTGGATCTTCTTTGAACGCCAGCTCATGAAGTTCTTTAACAAATTCAACCGGATTGTCTCCCTCCACTTTTAATTCGTTAAAAAGACCCCACATCATAACCGAAGGATGGTTCATGTTTTGACGTATGAGCTCTGTCAATTGAAATCTACCATTGTCCTTAAATGACTCCTGATTTACAAAGCCTTTATCCCTGTATCCTCCTGGACCCACAAAAGGGATTTCGCACCAAACTAAAAATCCTTTTTCATCCAACAATTGAAACATATAGGGATCTTGAGGGTAGTGGCTCATGCGATAAGCATTGGCTCCCATTTCTTCCATTATGGCAACATCTTCCTCGTGATGATGCCTAAAAAGGGCATTCCCTATTTCTGGTCTGTCCTGATGGCGACATACCCCTCTTAGTTGCACATGTTCGCCATTTAAGAAAAATCCCTTGTCGGGATCAACACGATAAAAACGCAAGCCCAATGGCTGAATTACTTTATCAACGATTTTACCTTTACTAAACAACTCAACTACAACAGAATACATATAAGGATCTTTCTGTCCGTTCCATAAGTGAGGATTCTTTATTCCGAATGATAATTGCACCTCACCTGCATCACTTTCTTCTAGTGTGACTTTCTGTTCAGTTTTCAAAACTGGGTTTCCAGCATGATCAAGCACATGTAAAACAACTTTACTTCCGGCCTGCCCCAAGGTTTTCACAACAGCCCTGACCTGCGCATTCGTTTGGCTCACATTTTCCTGAAACAAATACACTCCTTCGGAACCATGGTCGAGTAAAGAAATGCAGTCGGTATCGGTCAGGTAAAGATCTACATCACGATAAATGCCCCCATAGAAATTAAAATCGCCCACCAATGGCATAATATCCAACTGAGGTGCATTGTTAACGCGTACCCAGATTTGATTCTCCTCACCGAAGTTTACAAAATCAGTAATCTCAAAGGCAAAAGCAGCATACCCTCCCCTATGTTCACCAACGTGCTTGCCATTTATAAACACATTTGCCACTGTGTTTACGCCTAAAAAGCGGATAAACAAACGTTTGTTCTCCCAATCCTTTTTAACGTCCAGCCCACGTTCATAGTTACCCAGCCCCCTAAAATAATCCTTGTTACCCCCCAAGGCATCGGTTGTATTCCAAGTGTGAGGAATATTTACAGTTGTGAAAACATTTTTTACCACCTCAAAACCAGGCGTAAATTTCCAGTCTCTGTTAAGGTTTATTTTTTGTCTTTCGGCCGAAGCTGTAAATAATGACATAGAACAAATCATTATTATTAAAAAGTACTTTTTCATACCAATGATTCTATCATCATAAGGCTGGTTTTGCCCAAATAGATTTGATAAAGCACATAAATAAAGACCTAGAATATTATTTTTTTTTAAAAGTGTCATTGTATTTTTTTTTAAAAGTGTAATTGTATTTTTTTGTTGATCTGTGGTGCTGACACCTAAATTTCTTAAGCTTAGATTACAGACTTCAGTCCATAGTATCAACAGGGTAAGGACAAGGTATAGAAATATTTTAAATTCAAACAGGTAATCCTTTATCAGCAGGCACAAGGCCTTTTACAAAGGTTGCTTAGTTTATAGACGGGCACTAATTATAGGCTTCAATCCACTCAGGCAACTTGCCCAATCGGAGTTCTAATTGAGCTTCAAACAGAGATTCTGGTTTTACGCTTGTTCCTGTACTTTCCTCATAACCTATATGTTCCTTCTTAAATGTTGTTCCAGAACCATGAAATCCCACAACAATTGGGGGCACCATTTGCCACCACCAGGTTTT
>JAGXIO010000215.1 GCA_024635555.1 Saccharicrinis sp. | reverse complement strand
TTCAATGGGTGAAATAAGCGCCTTGGTTGCCGGTGCAATCCCATTTTCAATCGGCCCGCTAACATCAGGATTTGTACCAACTAGTTTGGCTCCTTTGATGACCAGATTTAATGCTTTTTCGATCGTTTCATAACTGTACGACCTGGATTCTCCCATCACCACGTAATCCGGATCGATGTTATTACTTGAATATCCAACATCGTAAAGGGCATTGATAAGTCCAGCCTCTCCAATAATGTAAGCTGTGCCATTTGGCTTCTGACTTTGAAGAAAAGACGCAGTAGCCAGAGCACTTGTGTAAAAGTGTTCGGGTCCCACATCAAGTCCCATACGTGATAATTTTCCCTGAAGTTCTTTGATGGTTCTTTCACTAGAGTTGGTCAGAAAAACGTACTTTTTGTTTTCATCTTTTAACCAAGACACAAACTCCTTTACCCCATCAAGAATCTTATTACCATGATAAATTACACCATCCATGTCACAGATGAACCCGGATTTGTTCCGTATATTTTCTACGATTGATTTTTTATCCATCTCTAATTTGCTTTTTAATTACTATTCTTTGCAATCAATGCAGCCACCACAGCAGCTCTCAAACCTCCGTCGATATTAACCACGGTAAGGTTGGGAGCACAGGAAGCCAACATAGAAGTGAGCGCGGCTTCCTTGGCTCTAAATCCGTAACCCACAGATGTGGGTACGCCAATTACCGGAAGCCCCACCATCGAAGCCACAAAGGGAGCCAAGGCTCCTTCCATTCCGGCCACCACAATAACGGCTTTCACATCTTTTTCTATCCCTTGCATAATGGCCTCAATAACGCGGGTAGGATGGGATATTCCCCTATCTTCAAAAACAATGGGGGTAACACCCACGGCTTTCAGTATTATTTCGCATTCCTCGCACACGGGATGGTCGGCAGCACCTGCACTTACCACCAATATGTAGCCCTTGGGTTCCGGCAACTCACCTACCACTAGTACGTTATCACTTTTAAGAACTTGATAATTCTGGCGAAAAAGGTCGGCCAACTCGTTATTAAACTTACTACGGGAGATGATGACTCGCTCGTGTTTAGTTAAAATATTGGTAGTAATCTCGATGGTTTGTTCCAAGGATTTGTACTCGCCATAAATAATTTCCGGAATATTGGTGCGCATACCGCGGTTCACATCCAGGATATGTCGGCTGGCGGTTTCTAACCATTCCAACGAAAAATGCTTCTGTGCATCTTGTTTACTTATCTTGCCTGCCTGTATTTTGCCATATAGTTCGTCGAAGGTCATGTTCTGTATGTTTTTGTGTGTTTATATTCCACTTATTTTGAAAATATTAAGCTGGCCTAAAACTAACGATTACAGGTAATATATCAAACGTAAGTTTAGACTCAAATTTATTATATAGAGGTTAGTAGATAAATGCATACTCTTTTAATAAAAAAGATCGTGTGTAAACGAACAGAATCTGTCGTAAAGTGATACTCCTGTCAGGTTGAACTCATAGCAGATAGTAATTGCACGCTGTTCAACCCTTTCAGGGCTGCATAACATCTGTTCGTCCTGCCGTGTGTTTCACACACGGTTATTCATAGTTTACTCCTTTCAGGAGAAACTCATTTCTATGAACTTAAGGATAGACAGAGGTTGGATAACCATATACCCACGAAAATTAATATACAGCTACCTACCTCCATTATTATTTTCCATAGTGCAGCGATCCGCCTCACGCTTACTCCTTAATATTTATACGAATACCTTCGGAATGTGAACTAAACTCTGGCGCATACATGCACTGCATGGTTGTAATGCCATTTGAAAAAAATCCTGCATGTACAGCACGAAGGGAATATTCAAAGATATAAACTCCTTTTTGCATAGATCCAATAAAGAAATTTACGGATGCATCTTTCACACTCTCGTAATACCCCAATCCATCTCGATATTTATAATTTGATACTGTACTTATGGGTTCAAATCCAGCTGCTCGCATATCTTTTAAATGTACAAATTCGTAGGCTCTGTCGGCTCTAATTTCCACTCTTACAACTACCTCATCACCTATGTGTATTGGACTTTCAGATGCAATCTCCCTCAAAGAGGTGCCGGAATTTGTATGTTCTTTTACAAACAGTTTCTTAACTATTTTAAGATTTGTTTCTGCAGAAGTTATCTTATCCAGCTTTTCGAAATATTGCCAATAGGCTGCTCCCCATGCAACGCCATTATTTGGGTTGTGTACTTTAATCTCTCCCATATTGGCCTGTATTTCGTTTTGCTTAAAAGTGGTTTTTACATATCCTGTTCCTGCCTCAGCAGAAATTTCCTTTAAGCTTTCGAGGGGTTTTCCGCCAAGCTCAATATCCAATAGTTTAGTTTCCGCAATAAGATTTGTACCCCGCAGTATTAATGCATAACATGCCGCTGCAGTTGCTTTTGTTGTTTTCCAATCGCTGGTTTGCTTATTACGTAAAAGCCATATTTTCATTTCTTCCATCGAAGCAGTATCTGCTGCTACTTCATAAAATGCTTCAATGAGCATGGCTTGCGTTTCAATGGGAGCCTCATACCAATAATATCCATAGCGATTTTGCGCCCAAAACATTCCCAATTCTTTTGAGCGGATAGCCCTGTTCGAAAGGGAATTTATAATCTTCATCGAGGCATTTTTATCATTGCTTCTGTTCAATGCAAGTGATATCATACCTTGTGCATATTCGCTTTTGAGCAGCCAATAGGTTTTGGCCTGTTTGTAAAAATAGTCATAGGCCTCTTTTAATTGGGCAGCAGGTTCTATGGGTGCAAAAAAGCTTTTCGCATATAGGTAATGAATTTGCATCATCGAAAGGTGATCATCTTCCATTTTTATTGTTCCCTTGCGGGCCAGTTCCAATAGACGATTATAATCTTCAATAATTCGGGTATCCAGGTATTTTATTGCTTTCCGGATCATATCCTCAACTTCGCTTTTATGGTTAGGCTGAATAGCTCCTAAGTGTTGCAATTGAGCCAAACCTGTAATAATATGTTGCGTGATGTGCCGATTATCAGGCATCCCATCGAACCAGGCAAACCCGCCATTAGAGATTTGTTTACTTTGAAGTTTTAAAAAGGCCGAATTAATGTTGTTGCTCATATAGTTTAAATCGAAGAGCAGGCCAAGTTGTTTCTTTCGGTCCGTTTCGTCCATTGCATTTCGCAGCCAGGGTGTTTCCTGTATAAGCAATTCTTTTAGTTCCTGATTCTTTTCAAGATTAGATACCAGGGATTGTGAGTTAGTCATTTTCCATATATTGAATATCTCTGAAATACGTGGAGAGCTGTTCATAATGGTGGTTGACAGCGAATTTGCAAAAAACCTTGAAAATACCTGTTCGGCACACTCGTAGGGATACTCCATTAAGTAGGGCATGGCCTGAATGGCATACCATGCCGGATTCGAAGTAAATTCAATAGTGTAGGCTTCATTTCTTAGCGAGGTAGATTTTTGGTCCACCATCTTATCGAATCGATACTTCGCTGTTTCCTGCGGTCTCAACATAAAAGGCAAGCTCTCTGTAACCAATTTACTATTTACCAAAACTGGAAGAATATTTTCTTCGCCATCGGTATGCTGTCCGGATTTGGCCATCACCTTATAATTCACGGCCTGAATTCCGGATGGAATAACTAATTTCCAACGGACACCCTTGCTTTGTCCCTTTTCGATTGAAAAAGGGATTTTAGCATCAGACAGAAGCATTGCAGCATCAATAGGCTTATTGGTGAGGGCATCAAACAACTGAATAAGAGCATGACCCGTAATTGCTGCTTCCGTTAAGTTATTCACTTTGGCAGCAAATTCTATAGTGTCGTTCTCTCGTAAAAAGCGAGGTGCATTTACCATAATGGCAAGTTCTTTTTGCGTTATCAGCGAATTGTTGATGGTGCCTACTTTAAGGTCTTTGGTATGTGCAAAGCCCATCATATTCCATCGGGTAAGTGCCTCGGGAATTGTAAAATCGATAGTCACTTCTCCTTTGTCGTTCGTATTTAGATGAGGATAGAAAAACGCGGTTTCATTAAAGTTTTTGCGCGTTATTACTTCCTCCAATGGTGCTTCTTCTAATGGCGCTTCTTCTTCCTCAAGGTCAAGTTCAACGGAATCATCAACTATATTCAATGATTGCATTTCAACTGAACTAACTGCCCCGGTAACCGCACTCTTGTTCATCATCCCATAACCTATCACAACAATCTCTTCCAATTTCTGATTGTCCTCATCCAATGCTATCGAAAGTGAATCGGCTAGCACCTGCACATACTGCGTCTTATAGCCTATAAAGCTCACTTCTAACCATATGCCTTTGGGAATATTATTTAATAAGAATTCTCCATCCACTAAGCTAATCGTTCCCTTGGTTGAGTTTAATATAATCACATTAACACCCGGTAACTTTGAACTATCAGCACTTGATGTAATGATTCCTTTTACTGTTCCTGTCTTTCCTATGAGCTCAGCTTTGTTTTCCTTTAATAAAGCTAATAGTGAGTCGTTTGCAGCTTTCCTATTTTCCAGAAGGACTTTCGTCTGTTCCTTTTCAGCTTTTCCCTGCTCTTCTCTCTCTATTTTCTGTCTTAAACGATACTGCAAATCCCTGAAATGGGAATTGTATCCCCCAAAATAATTATAGCTTAACTGAAGTGTTGGATAGGATTTACTCCAATCACCCAAGCTATAATACGTATTGGCAAGCCTATAAGGATTTGATAAGCGGGGCACAATATTCTCATGCCACTTGTGCCAGTTATGATTTTTGTACTTTATAAAATTAGTCTCCCAATAAAGCGGAGCAAATACATCCAGGGACGCATCGTAGAGGGTGGCCATCATTTCGGCGTTTACTTTCTCGCCTAAATGATTTTTAATACTAAGTTTCCACTGCTCTTGCTCTCCGGGTAACAATTTATTTCGAAAGGATATAAAGGAGATATCGAGTTTTTTATTGGTATAAGGAACCTTTACTTCCTGCAAAGAAACAAACGACTGTCCTTCGGCCACCTGTACAAACTGTACGGCAAATCCACCCCTATACTTTTCCAGAATAGGTATTTTAATTACCGCCACCTTTTTACCGGCATGGATTATTCTGGTTTCAACGATGGCATCCCCATGCAGCAATTCATATCTGATGGGCGTATTGAGGCTTAGTGAAGCCACCCAGAACTCCGCAATTTCGCCAGGCTCACCGGAAGTTTTTACTGGAATAATCCAGTCTTTTGCAAGTACAGGCATTTGTGGTTTTGCCTGAATTACCTGTACAACTTTATGCCACGAAGCCTCTTGATTACTACTATCTCTGGCTTCTATATTCACTTTATAGTACCCTTGTTTTAAACCCGAAAGCAATTCTTGGAAAGCCACTTTGTTCTCAGCACTCTTGAAATTCTGTTCGAATACAATATTGCCTTCAATCCATGTGCTCGGATCTGTTTCAGTATTGTACACCCTGTTTGGAAAATCGTTTCTAAAGCTTATTTCATCTGTTATAAATACATCAGGAGCTGCCCAAGCACGATCGAAAATAATTTTTCCTGGGGCTGCAAGCTGACGAATACTTATGCTAATATCAGAATTGACTTTACTCCCATTTATATTACTTGTGTTGATGTTAATTTCAGGTATTGATTTTGCAAAAAGCACTTCCGGAAGCTCAGCATTAATAAGCAAAGGAGAACTGCTAACCCGCAATGTATGCGTTGCGCTGCGTGTCTCACCATTTGCATCGGTAACATCAACTATAAGCGTATAAGCATAAATCTGGTCTTTATCCTGAATATCGCTATTGTTGGTAAAATAGGAAATGCTAAAGTTTCCCTCTGTATCGCTTTCTGTAGTTCCAACGGCCACTTGTTTGCTTTCCTCAGGCATCCTTGACCAATACCACCGCCAGCGCGATTCTGTTTTTCTTTCAATTCGATAAGCTATTTTTGCATTGTCGATGGGATAGCCGGCATAGGCTTTTGCAAATCCTTCAATTTTTACAGAATCGTTGTAACTGTAGCTTTTTAAAACAGGCTTAAAGCTTACCTCAAAAGTAGGCCGCTTATATTCCTCTACGCGTATTCTCTGTTCACCGTCGTCGCACTCCAATGTATATTCACCGTTCAATAGTCCGGTAGGAATGGTGAAAGAACCACTATAGGTGCCAAACTCATTTGATTTAACGTCAAGGGTTGATAACTCCTGACCGTTTGGGTCATACAAAACTACTTCATCAAACTGGTTAGATAATATCTGACAGGTATCACCTGAATTTACCAACATAAGGCCTTTAAAATGGACTGTTTGCCCTGGACGATAAATTCCTCTATCGGTATATAATACTGTTTTTTTATCCCTGTTGATATACGGGCTATGTTCCTGCTGGTATCTGTTTGGAGCATAGAGCGTATCACCCTTATAGCTTACAATGGAAGAATATGTGTAGGAATCACCAGCAAAAGTAGCCATCCCCTGCTTATCCGTTGTCATTTGGCCGATGGAAACATGACTTCGTTTCCGTCTCGTATAATCATAACTAAAAATCGCTACAGCTGCTCCTTCAACAGTGATACCGGAAGCCCTTTCGAAGACCGTTAAATTTTGTTTTTTACCATAAAGCGGTTTGCTCAACAAAAACAAATCGGTGACATTGATAATGGCAACACTTGTATTTGAGTTATGGCTCATTTCTTCCTTATCGGAAACTACAATGGCATAAAAACCTTTGGTAAGTGAGCCAACCGGAACTTCTACCTGATGCTGTCTGTAATCACCCATTTTTGGTAGGGCTTGTTTCCATTCGGCAAAAAGCGTTGTGGTTTTAAACGTATCGATGCTTCTATACTTTTCGTAGCGCTTTACCCATTCCAAATTAATCTTGTGCACTCTGAAATACGCGGTGTCAACGTTTTTATAGTTAAGTTTTACCAAACTCGGCCTACCCGACCCTATAAGTCGTTCAGATTCTAACGATAATTCCGGCTCATTAATTTTTTCTTTAAGGTTGATGAGATGAGAGTGATATTGGTTTGGGAACTCCTTGATTGTCGAATTGCATATCTCCATCGCCTCAAGATAATAATTGGTTGCCTTGCCAGATTCCAAGGTGTAAACAAACCTGGCTAGGCGATAGCTTGCTTCAATTTTCAATTCTTTATCCTGGGTTGTTTTTGCAAGCTCCTGAAGTGCCTCCTTGTAAAGCGTGTCTTTTAAGGCATTTGTACTTTTAGAATGAATAAATTCCAGGCGGTTCAAGTCTAAATCAAACAGGGCACTTTCTGTAGAGTCGTTTAAGTGGTATTGGCTTAAAAGCTGATATGTTTTTACTGCTTTATAAGCTAAAGAGGTCGTGTCATTCGTAGGTATTTGGTAGGTACCAAAATTTCTGGAAGAACTAAAATAGACGGCATCATTTACCGTAAACATATCAACAGGCGAGGTTATGTCAACTTCGGCGTTTTTGTAGATGTTTATTGCACGATGGGCTAGCAGATCAAGCACCGTGGGTCTCCACTCTTCTCCATCATCGTCCATCATCTCTTTAAAAATGCCAATCGGGGTATTAAATAATCTATCCGAGTTTTGAAGAGAAAGATCAAATTCGTTCAATACTTCTTGTACAATTCGCTTAACATCCCAAGTTTGAATATCATGGCCAGCATCACCCTTTAATCCAGTTCTCTGATGAATTCTCCATCTGTTTTGCTGGTAATATTGCCAGTAAAGATTTCCAAGAATAGAATGGGCTACCTGATCAACCGGAAACTCCAGAAGATCCATATCCGCTTTTAACTGCTCAATCACTTCAAGAAGAGCGTTTTCCTGATAGTAACACTTGTTTACCATTCGGTTGTTGATTACGCTGAGTTGTACCACGTAATTCTTCTCGGATCTGGAGCGTTTAAAAATCAAATCGTAAATAGGTTCCGCATCGCGAGGTAGTCCTTCTAAAACTATTGAATCGGCCTTGGCAAATTGGTTGATGTACCATTTCGTATAACCATTGGTGGTTTTTTGAGCAATCAGCGTTTGAAAGGAGATTGTGATTATCAGAATTAAGAATAGACAACATTTATTCATAGGTGGGTATTTTTAATTTGCCAAAGTTTAACTGGATGGGCTACGGGCATTAGAAATCAAACATATTCATAACCGCCACTAAGACTAAGCCAGATTGCTGTGTGCAGTATTTCTTCATCCATTACCAAATCATTCAAAATGTAAGCTGATTTATCCGATTGGTTCTGATGGCTAGAACTTAACAGCAATGATAAAATTGAAATAGTATGTTTCATAATCCGGATTTTCTCATTAGATGCGTTTAGTTCAGTTTTTCCATAAATATTTACACACAAAATGTGCATATCAATCATATATATGAATAGGAGGCGATTGCGGGTTTCTTTCCTGTCAAACCGCTAAGCAGTTTGAGCGGGCTACAGACCTTGACATTTAGCACTTTGCCTGCCATTACTTATACAAAATGTTGTGCGGTCGTACTTTCTTTTTCAGTTTATAAATAATCAAGCCTTGGCGGTGTAAATACATCAATTACTTCTCCACCCGTTATAACTTCCCACGAGTGTTCTACATTTTCAGGAATACAGTAACTATCACCGGATTTTAAAGTCTCTCTTACTTGTCCATACTGTATATTGTATTCGCCTGAGATAACATATCCACTTTGTTCGTTCGGATGAGAATGAAGCGGAACTCTGTCACTCTTTTTATAATTCATTTTTGTGACCATTGATTTGTCACCTGTTGCCAAAACTTCAAAAGTTACTCCTTTAAATTCCTTATGTTTTGAATCTTGTGATTTAACAATCATATTGAACCTTATTTTATATCATAGTTGCTTTTCATACAATGAAAGTCGTTCTCCAAGAACTATTACTTCTCCTTTTGCTACAAAACCCTGATTTTGGTAATATTCGCATAGTTTTTTTATATCAACTCCACAATCCAGCCTTAGAAATCTTTTATGATTTTCTCGGCAAAGTTTCTCGATTTCCTTTAATACTTCTACTCCTAATCCTGTTCCATAATAATCTCTATCAATCGTAAATGAATGAATGTAACCTGAATCATTTTGCTGTTTTCCCCAAAATAATTCATCACTCCACTGTAATCGGAACATTCCAATTAAATCCAGATTATTATAGACATAGTAAAATTCATTATTAAAGAATCCGTCCTTAACCCATTGTTTAAAGTTATCAGGAGGATTTAACCAGTCTTGCCAATAGTCAATATTCTTTTTATTTAACCATTGTGCTGCACCCTTTAGTAATCTAAATGCTTTGTCTAGTTCCTTTAATTCTGCTTTTCTGATTTCAATCTTCATATTCCCAATTTGGCACTATGGTCTTTTAGTATGCCGCACAACGTTTGCGGTATGAAAAATTGCCAATTGCGGGCGATTCACCATCAAGTTACACAAAAATTGAAGCGGGCTACAAACCTTGAATTTACTACTGAACCAGCTATTATTTTTATACATTGTTGGCAACTGGGCTTTATCTACAATTAATAATCATTATTGAAATCCAAACAAATAATTAAGAGCAGGGATAAGTAACAAAAGAATCATGATAATGGTCAGATTCTTTGAATATTTTTTTAATATAGTTTCTTCAGAAATAAGCCAACCTCTTGTTGCAATTATTCCTGCAATAACAGTTAGAATTATACCATTAAAAATACCGCTGTTAAATATTTTTTCAAGTGGATAAGATTCAATTATAACAGGGAAATTAAAATAGAAATACAAACTATTTATCAAATGAAAAAGCAATAATAGTAATGTCAATAATGACAAGTAATAAATAGTCAAATACCACAACTTTAATGACTCTGGAACTGTGATGTTAATATCAAAATACACATTAATATCTTCTCCTTGCATTACTCCTGAATTTACAATTGTCATTGTATTTATATCAGGGTCAGAATTATTTTTTAATGCTCTGTTTTCATCTGAATTATAATCATCAATAGAATTTATCTTTTTGCTGTAATCAATATTGTCTACAGAAATATTAAAGTTTTTAGGAGCTTTTAAATACAACCAAGAACTTCTTTCTTTTAATGGAAAATATTCATAATTAATACTTCTTTCTTCAATGGGAAATAATAAACTTGCCGATAAATTTTCTTTGGTATTATCAGTTTTAATAGAATCTAAATACTCAGCTTTCAATATAAAATTATTACTATTAATATCTTCAAGCTTTATAAAACAAGGGTATCCAAGTTTGTGTTTCCACAAATAATTGTATAAATCTTTATCTGAAACATTACTCCCATTTGTTAAACCTCTTAATTCATTTGATATAATATTATAGACGAAGGTTTCTGCTTTTTCATTATTCGCAACAATTAATCTTTTGTTTTCTTGAGTAATTTTCAACCAACTTAATCTATTGAAAGGATTAAATAGGTAATAGAATTTGTTGTAATCAAAGTTAGCTGGCAATTCAAAATCAAGTTCATGAACAATTTTAGAGCGATTAGGTGTTTCAAAATCAAGTAATCTCTTTTCTCTTAGCTTTAAAGAATCAAGTTCATTAAAATTCTCTTGATAAAATTTATTAGTATTATTTATGAACTTATATATTAGTGGAAATAAATCTTTATCAATTGATAAAATCAAGGATTCGATATTTTCGTCTTTCTCAAAGCTCTTTGTCGATTTTGAGTTCAGGCCTGGCAAGTAAAATCTTTTTTTCATATTGACATTATTTTCAGTGGACAAAAATCAATACATCTTTTGCAATTTTTTGAAGACTCACCAATGCAAGAATTTTCTTTTCCTCTTCTTTTATAGATATTATTATCAATTTCTCTGATATTCTTAAATCTTAAAATATTAACTGAATGTGCTGCTATTTTTGCAGCCATAACACCATTTATTGAGTCCTGTATGGAGATTTCTGATTTTAAATGTTCATTAGGAGGAATACTATTTATAATATTTGCACAATTGAAATAACCTGAAAATGCTGCTCCGATAGCTGATGAAATATGGTCAAATCCTTGCGCATTATCTGTGGGTATAGGGCCTAACGGCATAATGGGACTATTAAATGCTTTTAATAATTCTGAATGCTTTTCAATGCTAGAAAGGTCAATGTGCCCTACATTCTCAATAATTACATTAATTCCTTCATCTTTTAGAGCTTGACATATTTCAATTTGTTTTTGAGTTTCTAAAATATGTACTTCATCTAATGCATCTGAAATACCACCGGGTCTAAAAGTTGAACCTAAACTAATTGCAACATTATACTTTTTAACTATCGAAACAATTTCTTCAAAACATTCAAGAAGTATATTACTCTCTCTGTTATTCAGCAATGAATCATGTAAAACCATGCCGCCACCACGACTAGTCATTGGTATAAGTCTATTCTTTTGCGCAATTTCATATAACTTTAAATCAGAAGTAAAGTGAAATGTAAAAAATGCAACACCATGAATAGCTTGTTCTTCAATAATCTCTAATAATAATTTCTTGTTGATACCATGTCTGTTAGAATACGAAAGATAAACAGGTAGCGTGCCTACTGCTATTTCATAATTGTCAATTATATATTTATAAAGTGGCTTTGTTGTTTTTACAGTAGATAAATCCATCATTAAGTCTGGTGATGATTCCTGTAGTTTAAAAAGCTCATCAATTTTAATTATCTCTTTAGAGTAATCGTTAGAATTATTGATTCCAATATTACAATTTACTCTTATGGGGAATTTATTACCAATCCCTAAGTTTTTATTTCGTGTTTTTAATTCAAAGGAATCTATCATTAGATGACATTAATATTAAACTGATTTTATTATTGAGCTAGAGACTTGTTGCAACTTGGCATTAGTATTTAATTTCGCCAATTACTGGCTCTTTATCAAGACCAAACGAGTATTCTCCACTAAATTCTCTAGCTGGAACATACGCTAATGCAACATTCCTGTTTTCTAAATAAGCAAGATATGTGCTAATAGCTGATGTCTTAGGCCCTTGAGATGTAATTATTATATTATAATCTGAACTGCTTTTAATCAACTCAACCATAGCTTTATACGACTCGTTAATATCATAACTATCGAATGCAATATTTTCTATCTCAACATTCTCATAGGCAGTTTTAGGACATATCCCGCAATTCCTTTTCATATTCTCAAATTGTTCTCCTTTCTGGGAAAGATAAATAACTTTTGCTGGCTCATAATGTTCAATTAATAAGTCCGTTCTGTTATGATCGAATCCTGTAATAATGAATAAGGCTAATTTTTTATCCATATCAAAAACCCCAGAATGTTTAAATAATAACCTAGGGCTTTTATGATTCTTTGTTAAACCACCTTCTCCGGTATCGTATGATTTAGGCTTATAATAAACATAAGTAACATTGGGAGAACTTAAGCGCAAAAAAAACAAAAAGGTCCAAATTGTTTCTCTAGGAAATGTTGTAATATTCATAATTACTTCTTGAGTCTCAACATTATTAAAGAAAACATCTAGTTTTTTCCAATTACTAATTGAATCACCATATTCTAACTCAATGATGTTGAAATCGATATTTTTCTCTATCAATAACTCATTAATTGCTTTACGATTTTTATCCATATTATTCATATGCACATAATCGGTAAAGCAAATTAAATAGGCCTTGTCAATATTATAATTTTCAAGAATGTGATAAGTACTTAATAAAAATCTTTCTTCCCAACCCAAAACGGTAAATAAGGTAATATTGCTTTTCATGTTACAGATCCATTTTAAGTTGATTAATATTGCTTTGTTCTTCTGCAAAGAATGGGAGCGGTTTGTTATATATAGCCGCAGCTAAGAAATCTCTGCCCTTTATTGGAAAATGTGAATATTGACCATGGGGGTCTAACCCGTGAGCAGGTAGCATCATCCTATTGGGGACATATAAAGGCAATTTTTTACCCGTTGATTTATGACTAATTGATCTTTCATAAAGTAGAGTACTCTTTAAAGATGCATCAATGATTTCATTTATTTGATCTTCCATTTCTAGTTCAATTTCAGATATAATAAAGTTCAAGGCTCTTGGCTCTGATATATTTTCATCTTTAAGTCTTTTCTTTAAATAATCAACTAACTGATTATAGAAATTATTTATTTGTTTCGCTAAATCTTTTGAGCAATTATTTAATTCTGAATCAATATTTCTAATTTTCTCCCAAAACTCATCACTTTTTATTCTTATAATATCTTTTTGGTTATTAGGATGGATTGATAAGATTTTTTCACATTGTTTATTTTGAGATATTTCTTTCTCATACATAAAATAGAGTGGGTTTAATAAATTTCTTATTACACCAGTGGAAATATCAACTAAGGTCTCGAAACCTGAGTAATTAGGGATATTTGCCTTTACATTTCTTTCTCTAAAACTTATGGCTCTAGCATATTTTGCGACATAATCATTAATCTGTGTACCAGTTGGGTTTGGATATTTTTGTTCTGCCAATATTCTAGCTTTTTGCTTCCCTTTTTCTAAATCAGCTCTAAGAGTTTCGCTTATCGGTAAAAAATTATCAACTGTTGAATCAATGTTGGCAATATCTAATCTTTTCTGTATAACATCTTTTGCAAATTGAGAAAATTCTGAATTTTTATTAAATAATCCTTTTGTCAAATCAATTCTCACAAAGTCATGACCTTCAAGAATAAGCCCACCGGTTGCAGTAATATACATTGGTTTTGTTGCTGCAGTTGCTATTTTAAAACTAAAAAGTTTATTATCCCTAAAAGCTATCCAAGAATTAATAATTTGTTGATGAATTTCACCTAAATCTTGAATATCATCAAAGAATAAAGAAAAGTGAGAACAACTAAGTTCTGGAATTTTTTTTAATTGTTCCAGTAACGGAATAACGGTATTGTTAAAAGTAAATGCGTAGTCAATAAAGCTTTCAAAATTTTCATTATTCAATTTACGTTGACTAGAATTTGCCTCTTTGTTAATGAATAACTTTATTGAATCAAATAAAGTGGAAACATTTTTAAACTCAGTATCGAATATATATCCAAGATTTGCGAGTATATCTTCTCTAATCTCAGGAGAGGTTGAAATTTCACCACTTAACTCCAAAAATGTATTACAAATTTCAGTAAGTGTATTTATACATAAAAAATGCTCCACAACAACGTTTTGCTTGTTTTTATCATCGTAAAGCAGATATTCTCTTTTCCCAAGAAGAGGTTGTTTGCAGGGAATGTGTACACCGACCAATTTGAATTTATCCTGAATACTTGGATTGTGAAAACTCACAGGTAACGAGTAGTAACGTAATGTTGATGTTTTTCCACTTCCTCTAACACCAATTAATACAATATTTCGTGTAGACTCCAAAAATCTTGTGTAAGTATTATCCGTAATGTAATATTTTATAAATTCTTCTACTTCAATGGTATTAGGGCGATCAAATACAAATGGATTTTTCATACTTCTTCAATTTGTGTTTTAAGTAAAAGTTTGATGATGTTCTCAAGTATAAAATCTGGGTGGTTCTTTTCCATCTCTTCTTTTGCATGTTCAGGATCTTTTACAAAGTCAATACCAGGAACAGGATATTTGTCTTCAAAAACAATAGGTTTAATATCAAAATCGATAGGAGTATATTCTTTTTCAAATTGATATGAAACAGTAACACGATTAAATACCTTAAGTGACGATGAATAATACTTTGTATATCTACGTTCCTGGTCAAGTTTTGTAGCTCTATAATAAGAAAATCTCAATAGCTTCACTAAATGTTGTTGTTCGTCTAAATCCTTTTCAAATTTGTCAGAAATATTAAAGGTATATGTAATTGCTATCCGACCAAGCGGTCTATCAATCTGCATTTGTGTAACCTGTGCATATTCATGAAAAATCTTGCTTTTTTCTTCATATCCATCCTTTTCTATTAGAAAAGAACATGTTCTGTGTTTTCCCTCTGCCAATTCATCTGCAAATCTTAGTATTGATGCAAGTTCAGGTAAATTTATTTTCTCTCCTTTAATGGAACTTTCAGAAATGTATCTCAATGTATCTTTACATTTATTCCTAGAAAGCCCCGAATGGGCACTCGCTCCCAGTGTAATCAATCTTCTTTCATCTGAATAATTCTTAAAATTCGCCTTGTACTGATTGTATACTTGAGCAATTTTGTCTATCGAGTCATGTCCTTCACGTCCAAAAATGTTACCTACATCATGGAAAAGAATCATTAATGCTAGACAATACACTTCATATGCACTTAATCCTAGTTCTCCAAAATTTCCTATCAGTTTATAAGCACAATCAAGCACATCAGCAATATGCCTTTCGCTATGATCCGAAAGAGATTGTGCTTTTCCCTTTATCTCGTTGAAAAAATTGTCTTTAATTAATTCATTCCTTAAATTTTCATATTCTACATATACACTATGTCCTTCACTTTTACCAAGCTTTTCTATTAGATAGGCTTCCATGGCTTGTTCATATTTAGTAGTATTCCAACTCATACACAATAATTTTTCAACTGAGTAAAAATTGCTTTAGCTAACAAAGGAGGAACAGCGTTACCTACCTGTTGCTGTTTCTGATCTAAAGAGCCTACAAACTCATAATCATCAGGAAATGACTGCAATCTAGCAGCTTCCCTAACCGAAAGACCTCTATTCTCCGTAGGATGAATGATCATACTTTTTCTGTAATTTGAAATTATAACTGCGGGTTCATTCTCATTTAGCCTTCGATATATACTACTGTGGCATCTACTAAAATCTTTGTAATTAGCCATTAATTCTATGGGAATATCCTTCCAATTGTTTCCCTGTTTTATGTATCGATATCGTTCAATAACTAAATCTGAATTTTTACTAACGTAATTTTGTTTAACTCTTTTACTACCTCCACGGAGCAGTTTTGCATATTTACTTATTGCCTTTGTTTTATATAATAAAACATCTTCCATTGAACCATTCACTAAAGTTGGCAAATCACTTATAGCATCTTTGACAGTAATTGGGGTATTTATAAAGTTTCCTTCAGGAAACTCAAACACAATTCCTGATTTTGATGCAACAATAAAAAGGCGCTCTCTTTTTTGAGGTACTCCAAAATCCACCGCATTTAAAATCTTGACATTTGGTGTATATCCAAGCTTATGTAAATCATCACATATTGTTTTAAGGAAAAAACCATTATCCATTCTTTTCAAACCGGGAACATTTTCCATTATGATCCAATCTGGCATTGTTAATTTCGCACATCTAAGAAACTCTTTAAATAACCAATTTTTAGGATTTTTAGAATTTCTAGTTTTTCGATTTGAGTAAGAATAACCTTGACATGGAGGACCTCCAAATAGAACAACTTGCTCATTCTTTTTATTGAATTTAAACTCAGCAACGTTTTCAATATCCTCAATAACAACAGTTGTATCTTGATGGTTTTTCATGTAAGTCTGTGCAGCATATGCATCATTTTCAACAGCAATACAAATCTTGATGCCAGCTTGTTTTGCTCCGGTTGCCATTCCTCCTGCACCAGAAAATAATTCAATCCCAATCATATTTTTCTATCTATGTCTAATTGCACTGTCGTTTCTTTACCTTGTTGGCAGTTCCTCAACGACCCCATATACTATCATCCCACCTATCTATCCCGTTTAATAGCGTTTATTACTACAGGGTTGGATTGATAAGCGCATATGGACTTATGTTAAGGCTTTAAAGTTAACTTTTTATTACAAAAAAAGGATATTAGTACATAAGATTTTAAATGGTAGAAAGGGCGGATTTTTATGAGGCGGAAACAGGCCGAAACAAACTGTTTCAACGAATTGCAAGGCTGCAAGAGGTCGAAACAAACTGTTTCAACGAATTGCAAGGCTGCAAAAGGCCGAAACAAACTGTTTCAATGAATTGCAAGGCTGCAAAAGACCGAAACAAACTGTTTCAACGAATTGCAAGGCTGCAAAAGGCTGAAACAAACTGTTTCAACGAATTGCAAGGTTGCAAAAGGCTGAAACAAAATACGCCGGCTTATGGCAGGCATGCCATAAGCCGGAACAATGTGGTGTGAAAAGAAAAATTATCGGTACGAATCGAGCAAGATTTGTAGTTGTACATATGCCTTTTTCAATTCATCGGAACCATCTGTTTTTATATAGGCATACAACATGGAGAATAATCCATCCAAAGCATCCATAAGGCCAGGGGCGGCAGCTGAGGCCGACTCTATTAAGGTTGTATTGGAGCTGTCATCGATATACTTACCCACTGCACTTTTAAAAGTATTGTTTGCATTTTCAATCAAGGGTATCCATCTTGCCAATCCTGTCTCCGACAAAGGAGCCAAATCAATCTTTTTAACGTCGTTGATAAAATTGTCAAGTGCGGCCGATTCTTCATTATAGGTCAATCGGGTTATTTTAAGACCATAGCTGTGCACTACTTTCAACAGTTGTTTCATGGTATCCTTCTTTGCCGGATCGGAATAAGGGAAATTACTTTCTGCATTAACAGATCTTACAAAATTAGCAGTCAGGTTATCCCTGTCGGTGTCCAGTTCTTTTTTGTTGGCGGCCGAAGCTTTTTCCTTGGTCATACCGACCTTAAACTTGTCAAGTTCCTCGGTAACTTTGGTCAGGGGCGCTTCGAGTTGGGATATCCCGGCACAAATGTTAATACTGTTTTCTGAAACCGTTTGCAGTTGGTGGTTTCTTAGCCTGGGTAACGTAAGTAACTCCATAATGTAAATTTAAAGGGTTAATAATAGAATATTAGGTTGTTATGAAGCACAATTTAGTAAATTGCTTAACAAAAACAAAATTTTTATTCCCCCCTCTTTGTTTGGAATGACAAGCTATTGGAGACTTCTATTTTGGGAGAGCTATGCCCCGTTGTGTACGTAAGGTGCTCTAACTCATGGCAAGTCCGAAAATACACCTAAAAGTGTATGTCCAACTGGAGTACCATAGTTAATTGTGGAGCAAGTCAATTGTTTCTTCGCTGATTTTACTTTCTCCTTCGCCTGAATTTGGCAAAACTATAATTGCCTCATTCAGTCAATAATCCTAATTCAGTAGATGTACCAGTGATAGCTTGAAGGATTGTGCTCTTACCGGTGCCTGTTCCGCCATAGCGGAAGGAGAGTTCTATAATCACGAGTTGATAGAGCAGAGCAGTCATCCGGCAGCTGCCGGACATCGTATCCAAAGGAAACGAGCCGCAATAAGATATGCGGAGGCCTCACAATTTGGAGAAGCCTGCCTGTCGGCCATAGCCGTCAAGCTAAGGATTTAAAGTATTGACATTCAAGTTGTTATAGGAGCACAACTCCCCCGTTGGGGAATTGCCAGTATTATTCTCCATTTTTTTATATATTATGTAAGACAAAAAGAAGGGC
>JAGXIO010000214.1 GCA_024635555.1 Saccharicrinis sp. | reverse complement strand
TACGCGATTGTAGATATTGCAGGACAACAATTTAAAGTAGAAAAAGACAGCAAAATTTTTGTTCACCGTTTAGCCCTTGAAGAAGGAGCGGCTGTTGATTTTGCTAAAGTGATGCTTATTGATGATGAGGGAACGATTCAAATAGGAGCGCCACTTATCGAAGGAGCTAAAGTTACCGCTAAGGTACTTACACACGTAAAAGGTGACAAGGTTATCATTTTCAAAAAGAAAAGAAGGAAAACTTATCGTAAGAAAAACGGTCACCGTCAACAGTTTTCTCAAATTCACATTGAAGACATTTTAGTTGGATAATTCAAAAAAATTAAAATAAAATGGCACATAAAAAAGGAGTCGGTAGTTCAAGAAACGGTAGAGAGTCAGAAAGCAAGCGTTTAGGTGTTAAAATATTTGGCGGTCAAGCCGCAAAATCAGGTAACATTATCGTTCGTCAAAGAGGTACTCAGCATCATCCAGGTGATAATGTAGGTATTGGAAAAGACCATACCCTATTTGCATTGATTGATGGATTGGTAACATTCCGTAAAAAAAGAAACGATAGGTCTTTTGTTTCAGTTGAGCCTTATGCTGCTGAATAATAAAGATTTGTAATATTTTAAAGAGTCTCCTGATTTGCTTACATTAGTAGCGAATTCAGGAGATTTTTTTTTGAAACAACAAATACGCGGTACTCAAATCTTTAATAACACGCAGCAATGCTTACGCTAAAATTTATACAAGAAAATAAAGAGGAAGTTATAGAGCGTCTTAAAGTAAAGCGCTTCGATGCTACTCAAATCGTTCAGCAAATTATTGAACTCGACGATAAACGCAAGGCTACCCAAAGTGCAGTAGACAACAAACAAGCCGAAATAAAATCTATTTCTAAGAAAGTAGGGGAGATGATTAAGCAAGGCAATGCTGAAGAAGCCAACTTGTTTAGAGAGGAAACGGCTAAACAATCGGGCGAACTAAAGGAAGAAATTAAGAAGCTAAACGATACACTTAATCAAACCACAGCAGCATTAGAGGCTGAGTTGATAAAGTTGCCTAATCTGCCTCACCATTCTGTAACTCCTGGAAATAGCGATACCGATAATGTGACAGTAAAAGAGGGTGGCGTTATTAAAGAAATAGAAGGAGAAAAACTGCCGCATTGGGACTTGATAAAAAAGTATGACATCATCGATTTTGAGCTGGGTACAAAGATTACCGGCGCAGGTTTTCCGGTGTATAAAGGAAAAGGTGCCAAGTTACAACGCGCTTTAATCAGCTTTTTTTTAGATGAAGCTGAAAAAGCAGGTTACCTCGAAGTGATGCCCCCCATTTTGGTAAATGAAGATTCGGGCTTTGGTACCGGTCAGTTGCCCGATAAAGAAGGCATGATGTACCATGCCACAGTTGATAATCTGTTTTTGATACCAACGGCAGAAGTTCCCGTAACCAATATTTATCGCGATGAGGTATTGAAAGAGGAGGATTTGCCGAAAAAAAACATGGCCTATACACCCTGTTTCCGCCGTGAGGCAGGCTCATGGGGTGCCCATGTACGCGGACTCAACCGCCTGCACCAGTTTGATAAAGTGGAGATTGTGCAAATATCGCATCCCGATAACTCCTATCAGGCATTGGACGAAATGGTGGCGCATGTAGAAGGTCTTGTTAATAAACTTGGTTTGCCATATCGTATTTTGCGGTTGTGCGGTGGCGACATTAGCTTTACCTCTGCACTTACCTTCGATTTTGAGGTTTTTTCGGCGGCTCAGGAGCGCTGGTTAGAGGTGAGCTCGGTATCGAACTTTGAGAGCTATCAGGCCAATCGCCTAAAGTGCAGGTATAAAGGCAAAGACATGAAGAAAGCAGAGCTGGTACATACGCTAAACGGTAGTGCACTGGCATTACCCCGCATAGTTGCAGCTCTGTTAGAAAACAACCAAACACCCCATGGTATTAGGATTCCCGAGGTTTTGGTTCCGTACTGTAATTTTGATATAATCAATTAGTATAGAAGGGAATAGTTCTCTATTTGGCATTTTCTTGTATTGTCTAAATAGAGAACCATTCCTTATCGAATAACTTAAAATAGATGTTTTGAAACAAGGAGAAAAGAAGCAAAGAACAATTAAAACTTTAGTAGGTCTTGTTATCGGACTGGGTGTTATGCTCATTGTTCAACAAGTGATTTTTAAACCATCCATCGACAAAGTAATGTTGGACGTGGCTGTACAAATGAATGAATCGTGCCCCATGATGGTGGATGACGAAACACGATTGGACAATGTGGTGGCTATGCCGGGTAATATCTTTCAATACAACTACACCCTTATACACATCGAAAGGGCAACTGTCGACATTGACGAATTAACAAGTTATCTTCAGTCGTCAATTACAAATGACATCAAAACAAACCCCGGTTTGCAAATCTATCGCGACAACCATACCACAATGACCTATAACTACAGAGACAAAAATGGAAAGTCGCTTGCCGTTATATCTGTAGCACCCGAAGATTACGAAGAGTAGTTTATGATGAAGTTTTTAGCCGGTAATAAGACCGGGTGAGTTATATCAAAAAAAATAAATTGACTAAGTTTATCTGAAATAATTGTAATTTTGCAATATGTGTAAGAAAAAAATAATTACGGGTATAACAGTTGCTCAACAAATGAGTAAAGCCAGGATTATACTGAATAGTCAGGTTATTCCACGAGAAGAATTGTTTCAGATACGAAAAAAAATGGGTACGCTCAGCCCAGAACTGAAAAGTGCATTAAAAGCAAATGCCTGATTTAGTAAAGAGATCTTAAAAAACAATTCTTTTTAAGCACAATCACCATGTTTATATACAATACCACTTTCGTGGTCAATAATGCTGTCTTTGATGCTTGGCAAAACTGGCTCGATACCACCTGCAAACCGTTGATTCATAATTTAGTGCCAGCTTCTGAAGTTGCTGTATACGAGGTGATGAGCATGGAGAACGAAGAGGAGAGAACCATATCGGTACAATGGAAAGTGGTCACTCCCGATGATTTGGATGCCATCAATAAACAATCGCCCCTTATGCTAAAGCAAATGAGTATGGATTTTGGCGAAAAGGTGTTATTTTTTAGTTCTATATTGCGTTCCTTATAATTTATTGAGTGATAAAGGAACGTATAATATTGGGTATCGACCCCGGAACAAATGTAATGGGATATGGGGTAATTAAGGTGGTAGGAAACCAGCCTTCCTTGGTTTCCATGGGCGTGTTGGAACTCCAAAAGTACGACAACCACTATATAAAACTCAAAAAAATATACGAAACCATCATCCGCCTGTGCGATAATTACACACCCGATGAACTGGCCATTGAAGCACCTTTCTTTGGTAAAAATGTGCAGTCGATGTTAAAGCTGGGGCGTGCACAAGGGGTTGCCATGGCTGCTGCCCTTTCGCGCGATTTACCCGTTTTTGAATATGCCCCTCTAAAAATAAAGCAAGCCATCACGGGCAGTGGACGGGCAAGCAAAGAGCAGGTGGCTAACATGTTATCGCGTTATTTAAAAATTGAAACCGATCCAAAATATCTGGATGCCACCGACGGGGTGGCAGCTGCACTGTGCCATTTCTTTCAGAACCAGGATCTTAAAACTGAAAAACCCATAAAAAGTTGGAAAGAATTTTTGAGCAAGAATCCGGGCAGGGTAAAGTAGGGTATGCTTGGGAATATATATTGAGATATAAATCTGTTCAGCCTAAGCTAAAAAGCACTCAACTTCAAGTCTGTAATTTATTTAGTTGATAGATTTGGATATTTCTAAAATGTAAAGTAAGTTTGTCATATAGAATTAAATGCTTTACATTATTAAAACAATATGACTAAAAATAAACAGGACTTACTTTTATTACCAATATCTTTTAAAAAGGTTTCTTTTGGGATAATGACATTATGTGTTTTGCTAGTAGTTCTAACAATATCAGAGATTTTACCAATTGATAAGTATCTTGTAAAGATAATTTCAAAGACTGGTATCCTTGTCTCTTTACTGTTATTGGCATTGACAAAGAATAAAATCGAGGACGAGTTAACCTCTAGAATTAGATTAAAAGCTTTTGCTAGTTCTTTTATTTTCGGAGTAGGATATGTAATTGTTGAACCTTTTGTCCATTTATTATTTCATGATAATTTCTTGTCAGATAAGGGAGTAACAGAACTTTTGATTACAATGTTCTTATTTTATTTCTTGACTTTTTATTCGATGTTAAAGAAAAGGTAGTGAAAAACACAATCAAGATACAAAGAGCTATAAAGGATTTAACACAGGAAGATTTAGCAAATAGAATCGGTGTTTCAAGGCAAACAATAAATTCAATTGAAAAAAATCGATATATACCTTCGACAGTTCTTGCGTTAAAAATATCCAGAGAATTTGATAAAAGTGTTAATGAAATATTCGAATTGGAAGAAGAAGACTAAAGACATGGCACATACATCTTCTATAAGTATTGACAGGAAAAGTACCAAATTTAAGTGTTTGTAGCTGGCTCAAACTGTAAACAGGTTGACAGGAAAGTGCCACAATCGGCCACGACTCATACAATTTACCAAAATTACCTATCTGCTATCGGATTTCAAGAAGGCACAAGGGCTTTTTGTTGAGCAATATGCTATAAATTGGTTTGTTCAACTTCCGAAATCCATCGCCTCCAATCTTCAGGAATAATAACCGATGTCTGCGTCTTTGGGTCGAAACCCACCATCACTGAGCTGCATGTAGCTTTAAGGTTAGCTTTATCATCTACAATATGCTGAATCAGCTTCATGCTTTTGTCGCCAATAAATAAAATTTTGGTTTTTACCATTAGCGTATCGCTAAGAAAAACCGGAGCCAAAAAATCGGTTTTTATCGAAGCCACAATGGCACCAAACTCCTTCCAATTGACTTCGTTTTTAAAAACTTGGTTAAAATATCCCAATCTCCCCAAATCAAAATATTCCTGAATAGTTGAGTTGTTAGCATGACCCAGCCCATCAATATCGTTAAAGCGGATTTGGATATTGTCCTGATGGTTGAAGCTTATGTTCTCTGTTTTCATGCGATTCTCTGATTACTGTTGACTGATTACTGTTGACTGATCACTTATTCCCTAATTATTTTAACTTGTCCGTCAATCCCAAGCTTAATGATACTCGATGGGGCAGGATTGGTTGTTTCCTCTTGCCGAAAAAGCACCACATAATCAACCCCATTTTTCACTTCCTCCGATATTTCGCCAAAATGCTGGGGTGAAGGCTGTCCACTAATATTGGCAGATGTAGAAACAATGGGCTTTTTGAATCGCTCACATAGTTTTTTAGAGAACTCTTCCTTGGTAATTCGTATGCCCACACTCTTATCCTCAGCTATTAGATTTTTAGCCAGATTTTTAGCATTGGGATAAATGATAGTAAGCGGTTTTGTGCTCAGGTCTATCAAGTCCCAGGCCATTTCGGGCACCGTGGTTACGTACGAACTAATCTTAACATCTTTGTCAAGCAACACCAAGGCACTCTTGGTGTCGTTACGTTGCTTTAAGGCGTAAACTTTTTTAACGGCATCTTCATTGGTCGCATCGCACCCAATACCCCAGATGGTATCGGTAGGGTACAAAATAAGCCCACCATTTTGCAATGTTTCAACCGCTTTTTTTATGTCGTCGTTCATTTTTTTAGACTATTTTTTAGACTATTAGATGTTAGATTGTTAGAAAAGAGACAGGAAGATAATGACTTATGGCCTCCAAGTCTCTTCCCGCAATTCTGCGGGATGTCGAGCAAAGCGAGATCCCGATTCTTACATTTTATTTCCTTCGGGATCGCTTTGCTCCAAATCTCCAAATCTCCAAATCATCACATCATCACATCATCGAATCACCACATCAGCACATCATCGAATCATCACATCATCACATCATAGAATCATCACATCACCACATCACCACATCATCGAATCACCACATCATCACACCGCCACGTTATTGTCACGTAGGGCATCGTTCAATGATGTCTTTTTATCTGTCGATTCTTTCCGTTGTCCGATAATGAGAGCTGCGGGTACTTGAAAATCTCCGGCAGGAAATTTCTTGGTATAACTACCGGGTATAACCACTGAACGGGGAGGAACGTATCCTTTATACTCAACAGGTTTATCGCCCGTAACATCAATAATTTTGGTAGATCCGGTCAAAACCACGTTGGCACCCAGCACCGCTTCTTTACCCACACGGCAACCTTCCACCACAATGCATCGCGAACCTATAAAAGCATTGTCCTCAATAATTACCGGAGCAGCTTGGATGGGTTCCAATACACCGCCTATGCCCACGCCACCGCTTAGGTGAACATTTTTGCCAATTTGTGCGCAGCTGCCTACTGTAGCCCAGGTATCCACCATGGTGCCGCTTTCGATGTAGGCGCCAATATTAACGTACGAAGGCATCAAAACAACACCGCTAGCTATATAGGCACCATAACGAGCTACGGCATGAGGCACTACACGTATCCCCAGCTCGGCATAATTTTTTTTGAGTGCCATCTTGTCGTGAAACTCCATTGGGCCAGCTATTATGGTTTCCATCTTTTGAATGGGGAAATACAAGATAACGGCTTTTTTTACCCACTCGTTTACTTTCCACTCGTCACCATTGGGCTCGGCCACTCTTATCTTGCCTTTGTCCAGCATCTCCATTAAAGTGCGGATAACATCTTGTGTTTCTGGGTTTTTTAAAAGTTCCCGGTTGTCCCAGGCTTGATCAATAATTGCTTTGTATTTCTCTAACATGATAGTTCTCTTTATTGTTTGCCACAAAAATAGGTGGAAAGCATACGAATAGCAAATCATATATCTACATATTGTGATAATTTGGAAGTGTTACGTCCTGATTATTTGTTTCCGGTTAAAGTTTGGTTAAAGTTCGGTTTCAAATATTTAAGTGTCCCTTTTGTTTTGTATTTTAGATGTTCTATGAAAAATAAAAACTAAACCAAAGGGACAACACTTTAATCGTTAAAAGTTGAAACACAAGCATATCATATCAGCCATTTTTTTGTTTTTGATAACAAATATTTCTTTTGCCCAAAATTCAGAAACAAAGCGCTTTGGTGCCTATCTTATCCAAGAGCCTACGAAAGAGGTGGTGCAATTTGGAGCGATTAAAAATATTAAAACAGGTGAAGTTACCTTGACTGATACCGAAGGGTTTTTTGCTATTTCAGGATCCGTGGGTGATACGTTGAGATTTCATAGCTTAGGATATCGCGACACCACTTGGGTGATTCCGGGAATTTGGTATACTACCAATCAAAAGTTAGAACTTAAGGTGCAGACTAATGTGTATGCTTTAAGCGAGGTAGAGGTGGTGCGATACTATTCGTATGCCCATTTTAAACAGGCGTTTAAGGATTTGCGCTTGCCCGAAGACGAAAAAGATAAAGCAAAACAAAAAATAAGCTCCTGGGCCTTTGACGATGCAATTGCTTGGGGCAAATCAGATGCTGTTGCGGCAAGAGGAACGTTTGGGGTGGGAATAAGCTTTGGAGGTAAAGATAAGGTTGTTACTCAACGTAAAGAGGTGGGGAAACTGGAGGAAATTCAGAATAAAAGCCAGCGCTTCAATTATTTTACATCGCGCGAAAATGTTATGCAGCTTACCCAATACAAAGGAACCTGTTTAGACTCTTTTATGGTGTTTTTGAATACGGGTTATAACTTAAACTATCAAATGCCCGAGTACAATTTATTGGCTTCTATTCTTGAAGCTGCATCTAACTTTAAAAAGTTGAAAGGGGATGAAGAATGGTTTTTGGATTTTGAAAATGGCAATAACCACTAAGGCACTAAGTACACTAAGGTTAACTAAACTATTTTTTTCAATCCCACGATAACCTCACCCTCACACCAACATTAAAAAGCAAATAACTATCCTGTTTAAAGTATTCTTGATATGTAATGCCAATCATGGGTGAAAGACTAAAGCGGTTTTTTTCCATTATTTGGTAATCGCCAGTAAATTTAACCTCCTGACGATATCGGTAGTCCATTTTTCGCGACGTCCAACGGTAATTGCCCGACAAATTTAATTTGCGTTGGTACAAATTAATATCGAAGCCCGTAGAACTTTCGAAGTAGGTCGATTTTGGGCTCATTAGCGAAGTAAACCCGATACCGTAGTTCAGCTTTATATTTTTTATGGGTATGCGTAAAATTAGTACTTGCCAGTCGAGCGATTCCAGCGAGCCGGTATTATCGTGCAGAAGCGCGTATCTAAAATCCGTAGCAAGCAATCCCCAATTTGCCCTAAAAGATGGGTTAAAGGTTAACTCCGAAAAGTTGGTGCCGTAGTCCAAATTCGCTTGAAGCGAGACCAGGTTGGGATGTTTTTCTTTGTTGCTGAGTACTGATTTTTGTGCTTCAACACTTATAAAAGCAAGCCCATGAAAAATGCCGCCCAAAATTTGGTCTCCAAAACTTTCTTTAAAACTGGTTCTGTCGTTATATGAATTATGCGAACTGTAATAGGTGCGGCTCGAAGAATAAGTAAAGGAGGTGCTTTTGTCGTTTTGTACAGATTTCTTGATGTTTTGCACCTGCGAATATGTAGTAGGGCTTGTAAACATTAGGGTGCAAATAATAAAGAAGGATTTTAGGGCTGGGTGCATACGGTGTGGTTTTAGGCGTTTTGTATAGGACAATTTAATCCCCGTTTACACAGATATTATTTACTCACGGGGTGAATATTGGCATCATTTAAATATTCACCCCGTGAGTAAATTACCCTGGAAGTAAATTCACACTACTTCAGTTTGGCATAAACAGCACGCTTAGCCAAAATGGTTTGTGCTACACCTCGCGATAACATAAACAACAGCATAGCCATCCACAAGGCATGAACGCCCAAATAGGTATGAAAGACATAATAGGGTACAAAGAAAAACAAAATGGAGGAAATAAGCATGGTGTTTCGCATTGCCTTTGATGCTGTTGCGCCAATGTAAATACCGTCCCAAATAAAGGAGGCAAAGCTGGCCAGGGGGATTAAAACCAACCAGGGCAAATATTTATCGGCTTCATCTAACACGCTTTGGTTGTTGGTGAAAAATGTAAGCATTGTTTTTCCACCCAAATAATAAGCGAGGGTAAAGGATAACCCAAAGAATATACCCCAGTAAAATAATTTTTTTGATGCTTCCATTAATTTTACTTTGTTTGCTGCGCCAAAATACTTACCAATAATAGCTTCGGCCGCATAAGCAAATCCATCTAAAAAATAGGAAAACAAAAATAGGAATTGCAATAATATACTATTGGCAGCTAATGCCACATCGCCAAAGGTGGCCGATTCGGAGGTGAAAAATGTAAACACGGCCACTACGCACCACATGCGCACAGAGATATCAGCACTTACATGTAAAAAACTTTTTAGTTCCGATGCAACAAAAATTGCCTTGATTTTGAAATAGGTGAGTACTGAACGGTATTTTTTTAAAAATAGGATGGCCGCCAAAAGTAAACCAATGTATTGGGCAATCACCGTTCCCAAGGCAACACCACGTTCTTCCATTCCAAATTCGCGCACCAGCAAATAACTGCTCCCAATGTTAATTAAATTAATCGTTACGGCTATGAGCATCGGATAAAAGGCGTTTTGCATACCCAAAAACCAACCGTTTATAACCATTAATGCAATGGCCGCTGGAGCAGCCCAAATCCTAACGTAATAATAACTTCGAGCCAGTTCTGTTACTTCGGGCGAACCGCCCAATAACGAAAAACCCAGCTTCTCGATACCACTCTGAAACATAAGGAGTAGCAGGCCACCGAAAACTGCAATGCCCATTCCCCGAAATAAAACCATGGCCATTTCGTTGTTGTTTCTCTTACCAAAAGCCTGTGCGGCAATACCACTTATGCTCATGCGTAAAAAATTGAAACCCCAATACACAAAATTAAAGATTACACCGCCAAGTGCTATTGCACCTATAAAAACCTCGGAACCTAAATAGCCCATCAAATGCAAATCGACCATACTGAGCAAGGGAACGGTAAGGTTGGTTAAAATATTTGGTATGGATAATTTAAGAATGTCTTTGTGCACGTGTCTTGTGTTGTTTAAATTAAATTTTGAGCAGCGAAGATAATATTTTAAAAAATCTTTAAACAATTTAAGGTTGGTGGCGTTATAGTGTTGAATTCAATAAATGAGAAATAAAGATGAAAATATCTCTATAAATCTAAAAATTGTTTTCATTTTAAATTAGATTGTAGAACATTTAAATTAACCAAAGTTATGTCATTTAAACTACCTGAATTAGAGTACGCGTATAACGCATTAGAGCCAAATATCGATGCCCGAACAATGGAGATTCATCATACCAAACACCATGCGGGATACACCAATAACTTGAATGCTGCCATTGAAGGAACTGAATTGGCAGGAAAATCAATTGAAGACATTTTGGCTGGGATATCAAAACACCCGGTGGCAGTAAGAAACAACGGTGGTGGATATTACAACCACGATTTATTTTGGAAAGTAATGTCGCCTAACGGTGGTGGATTGCCTAGTGGTAAGGTATTGCAGGCAATCGAAAAAAGTTTTGGTTCGTTTGATGCGTTTAAAGAACAATTTTCAAAAGCTGCCGCAACCCGATTTGGTTCGGGATGGGCTTGGTTAGTAAAAAAACAAGATGGTAGTTTGGCTGTTAGCTCTACACCAAATCAAGATAACCCATTAATGGATGTTGCCGAAGTTAAAGGTACGCCAATTTTAGGTTTGGATGTTTGGGAGCATGCCTACTATTTAAAATATCAGAACCTGCGTCCTGATTATATTAGCGCTTTTTATAACGTTATTAATTGGAACGAGGTTGCAAAACGATTAGGTTAGTTTGTTTATTTTGTCTGGGTAATGTGGGGTGTCTGTTTTAACAGGCACCCCATTTTTTTGGTTGTGTTTTTTTCAACTAACGTATAAGGATTTTATCCTTTGTTCGACCAAGATACTGAAAAAGTTGAGTATTGATTTAATATTCAAAATTATTGTGAGGATGAAATGCGGGGTATAAAGGATAAAATTATGTTGGACGAAGGCGGCTTTGTCTATG
>JAGXIO010000213.1 GCA_024635555.1 Saccharicrinis sp. | reverse complement strand
ATTCGCAAGGTTAATGCTACTTGCCAGTTCAAAATTTGCTGTAATAGAGATGGTTGAGTCCATTGATATGGTTAATGGATTCAATGTGCTTGTAAAATCACCGCTCCATCCTGTAAACTGATATCCCTGATCGGGTGTTGCTGTAAGCTCTACCTGTGAGCCAGTTAAATAAGCGTCGCTTTGAGGATTTTTGGTTACAATCCCATTTAGTGCTGTAACATTCAACTGGTAAGTAGGTGCAAAGTTGGCTTCTAAATGAACATCTGAGTTCATAGTAACTACTATAGAAGACTCTTCACTGCTCGAATAACCACTCCAACCGGTAAACAAGAAGCCTTGGCTTGGTGTAGCAGTTAATGTGACCTCTGTTGCAGGGGCATAAAAACTTGAATTAGGTGATTTTGTTATAGCTCCCTTGCCAAAAAGTCTTGTAGAAAGTGCAAATTCTCCTACAGGTGCAGTTGTCTTTTTAAATTCTATCCAATCTGGGTTGAATCCACGATCAACTACATTTAAACGCAGTACCTGTGTGCCTGCGGTTAAATAGACGGTTCCAATGTTAAGAACTTGGTAGGTAGACCAGTTGGTAGTTACAGGCAGATCGAAACCATTAATCAACATAATGTTTTCGTCGGGAAGGGAAAAACCAATTTTTGCGCCTCCACCCGGACGTCCTGATGCGTAATAGATATCAACATCATAAAGCCCATCTTCAGCAACAGCAATGGTATATTCAGTCCATTCTCCGCCTGAGGTGTTGGCAATAATATAACCTGTGCCTCCGATGCCAATATCAACACCATCTACACGATATGCTGTTCCACTACTAGTATTCGTGCCGTCGGTATCGTGATAGGCTATTCCTTCGCCACCAAAATCGTAGTTTTCGGCTTCAAATTTACCGGGAATAGGTATTTTACCTGCATAGGGACGTTGCAAAACGGTATCTCTAATTTCGATGGTGATTTCATTAGAAAAACTTATTGTGTCAGCATTTGAACCTTCTAGTTTTAAGGTGTAAAATCCAGGCTCCAGGTTTTTTAATGCCACATCCACAGTTGTGTCCTCTCCCCAAATGTATGGTGCACTGGTAATACTGCGTAAAAGGGTTTCATTAAAAGTTAATGAAACACCGGTAACCGAACTTCCTGCAATTGCTTCCACAACAAGGTCGGTACCAATGTCCATAATTGCTCCGTTTGCAGGAGTTTCAAAGTTTACTGCATATTCAATCGGCGTTTTTAACGTAATTTTATTCAGTGACAATGGAGGTAATATAATCTCGCCAAGGCCATCTTTTACAACGCTTAATGGGTTTACGTCAATTCCCAAATTGATTTCCTGAGCAACATTATTGTAGGCCATCGTTTCATGTAAAAATGTCCTGTTTAATGGTGACCCATCCACATTAATATTGAATACGGCAGGTTTATCGGTTAAGTTTATGGCAAAAATGGTTGTTAATCCGTCTTTTATTACGGCCCTTGCATTCACTGCTTTTACACCGGTTATAAGGTTTGTTGTGGCCACAGTACTTTCAAGCATAGTGCTGTTTTCAAAAATGGCTTTCAATATTTCATGTGTTGAGCCATACCCAGTTTTTACTAATGGATATTTTAAGTTATTACCATCAAAAACCAAAAAAGAATTTAGTTTTCCATTAACACTATACCAATTGGCCCGATGGTAGATATCTTGATTTTCGGCCATAAACATGTAACAATCGGCCATACCCAATACCGATGCAGCATTTGGGCCACCTGATCTCACACCCCACTCGGTTAGCCAAATGGGTTTGTTTCCTGAATAAATGCGTACAAATTCATTTGTAGAAGTCTCTAGGCTTTTTCGAGCTGTTAAAGCGGTTGCATATGATTCATCGCTGTTGTTGGAATTATCGGGATCGGAACCAATATAAGTATGCACGGTAATAGCATCAAAATATGACATGTCTTGTGTTAAATCGGCATTCCAATCAGGATTAACAAACGATCCGCGCCGTAACAAGGGAATGGACAATTGTATGGTAGAGTCTTTCGCTTTTAAAGCTGCATATATCGACTTTGCCCTTGCAATATATTCGGGAGCATTTGGAATAATTGAACTTCTTTGACCCGGATAGAAACATTCGTTTCCCATCTCAATTGTCTTAACATTAAAACCACGATCAATCAAACTTTCGTAAAACGCAACCGTTTCGGGGCTTCCATTGTTGAAATCAGTACCATCGGCACTCATGTTTAATGTCCAAACTACATCAAACCCTACACCTTGATTATCGGCTTTTCTCTCACTATTTAATTGTTCAAGTCCGTCAATTCCCACGAACATATCGTTGCGATCCATGGTTTTGATGGCACTTAATTCGTCAATTACGGCAATCCGTTGTTCTGAACCTCTGTGGGTATAATAAAACGTATCGGTGCCAAACACCCTGGATTTATCCAAACGCCAATCGTACCAGTTGGCGAATAATCCATGGGGAAATCGTATTGTTGTGGGATTAAAGGTTTTGATTAGGCTTTTCTCTGTGGCTGAACGAAAGCCGGCAATGTTATAACCCAAAATGGGGTTTTTAAAAGTTTCCTGTACACTTGTTTGCACATCCAAAGTGGCCGATATGGTGTCGGGGAATGTGAACGGGTAATTTTGTGCCCACATAAATTCCACACTCACCACTAGGCATGCAATGAGCAATAATTGTCTGTTTAATCGTCTAAATGTTCTCATCATAAAAAGTTTTTAATTTGAATTCTTTTATACTCTGTTTAATCTCCATCTATTTATTCAACAACTCACCGAACTTAAAGAATACCAGCCTTTTGCAGGGCCATCAACATTCTGCCAAATCCATTAAGTGCCCTCCCAATTGGTGGCACCTGTAGTAGATACACAAAATATAAATACCACAAAAAATAAAGGTTTACTCATCATCCACAAGTATTCACTTAAAACTTGTTAAATATACAGGCACAAATATTTAAAAATTAACACATATGTTGCATTTAATGATAATATCGTGCCCAAAAAGAACCGATGTTGCACTTACGCTACATAAGTTACATAGCGAAAAAAAATTAATCATAACCCATACAATTTTATCATCGGATCTTCATCCCGGGTTAAATAAAGTTGCAGTACAAATTTGCCAGGCATAATTCCTTCTGAACCTATTCTTTAAAAGAAAGAGGATTGGAAATAAAAGCGGTAGAGACTAACTGTCAAATAGTTACTTGCGAAAAATAGCTAACAGCTCTGGGTACAGTCTATTTTTTCATATTAACCCTATAATATTTATATCCCTAATCAATATGTAAAATTGATAGGGTTGGCTTTGCTATTCGAGGCAAAAACATTGCAACCCTATTTTATAATTTCACACAGAGGTGTTTTCTACCCTTTACCAATACTTAAAAAGCAATTTTCAATAAAATGACACAAATTTACAAGTATTTGCAACATTTGTACAAAACACCATACATATAAACAACTACCTTTCCAATTCTTAATAATTGTATTTTTTTACTTAAAAATCTAAAAATGAAACAGGTTAAAGAAAATTGTTTTTCACGATTTGAAATAAGTTTTATTTCTGAATCGCATTTCAACAAATGCACTCCCTCGCATTTATTGAAAACATTTTTTGTTGTATTACTCTTAATGTTCACTTTCCTACAAGGGAGTGCGCAAACCTACCCTTTTTCTTTACCTCCTGTTGTAACTGCCGAACTTAATGTGAACACAGGCAGCACTCAAGCTTATAACAATTTACAGTTGGGGGTTAACATAGCCGGTTTTAGCACCACTGCCGAACAAGACTTTATTCAACAGATGGATCCCATAACCCTTCGTTTTCCAAGCGGACTATGGTCTAATTGGTACGATTGGAAAACGGACAAACTTAGAGTCTTTGGAACAGAAACTTTTCCCTATATATTTCGCAACATCGAAACCAGAATAGCCACCATAGATCACCTTACAGAACTTAAAACATTCCAAAGTATGGGCACTAAAATGGGCATTGTTGGAATAGAAGCGCTCAACAACGCTAAAAAAGCGAGTCAAGGAAAAGGCTATGATATGCTTTGGACATTCAACATGAGTGCAGATGGCACAAACTTTAACAATGGCAGCCCTGAATCAGTAGCCTTTTATAACTCATTAAAAGCGAAAGGATTGGAAGTAAAAGCTGTTGAAATGGGCAATGAATGTTTTTACCCTGGACAGCGGAGTTCTATTATTCCAAATGCTACGGAATATATTTTACGTGCCAAGTCAATGTCTCAGGCACTCAAAGCCAAAGACCCGTCTATAAAAGTATCAATTCCTCTGTTGAGAAGAGGATCATTTGTTAATCCAACTTGGAACGATGATTTAGTTGCTGACATGTCGTATTTCGATGCAATAACAGTACATACGTATGTTGGGCACAACCCTGATGATCCAAACAGCAGTGATAACGAATATAGCTCAGCATTAATTGCCAGAAAAATACTATCTGAGGCAAATAATTATGCCCACTCTTACGCTCCAAACAAGCCCATATGGCTAAGTGAATGGGGTGTAAAAGTAAACGGGCCTAATGCAGCTTCTATTTTGGGTATGGCAGATTGCTACCTGTATATGGCAGAAAACCAAAATATTTATGAGCGGGCCAACTGGTATTCTGTAAACGGCCAATTAAACTCCTTCTTAGTTTGGGAAACATATTTTGACGCTGCTGGTAAAGAGAGACCACGCGTAAAAGAGCCAAAACAGAAAACAGCTTATGGCTCAACTTATGAAATATTGCGTTCAGTATTTGAAAACAGTACTGTGTTGGGAAGTACAGTTACTACTTCAGAATTAGAAGATACCGGCGTAAAAGCAGTAAACGCAAAAGCGGTTACTAAAGATGGAAAAACTCTTGTTTTTGCTATAAATATGACCAATAAACCAGTCGTTTTCACACTAAAGTTTAATGGTACAGACTACACTGGTAATTTCAAACATGAAACCATGAAATTTACGAGTCTTTCCCAAGAAATAGCGATGGCATTGGCAGCCAACCCACTAACTATCGAAAAAGAAGGTACGGGAACCATCACACTACCTCCACTTTCTGTTAATAAAATTTCGAATATTTCTATACCGCAAAGTCCATATAATTGGGCTGTAGGCATCCCCGGTACAATAGAAGCTGAAAATTACGATAAAGGTGGTGAAGGTATTGCTTATCACGATTTAACTACTGGAAATACAGGAGGTGTATATCGTTCTGATGATGTTGATATTCAAGCGAACCCTAATGGATATCATGTAGGTTGGACCGAAACAGGCGAATGGCTAGAATATAGAATTAATGTAGCAACAGCCGGAAACTACAATTTTAAATTTACGTATTCAACACCCCATGCTACAGCTCTTTTAGGAGCTTCATTCCCTGACGAAAGCACAACACTCTTTACAGCT
>JAGXIO010000212.1 GCA_024635555.1 Saccharicrinis sp. | reverse complement strand
TTCGCTGTAATTGCGTAAACGCATCTCCCTTAGTACTTGAGTACGTAATGTTTTTTTTTCATGACTTAATGTATTTATGAATAATACCTTAAGTTACGAATTTTAAAGTTAGCTCCGAATGGAGCTTTCGTTCAACTTTTCAATAACCTCACCCCATATGCGGTTATTTCGCCTATGTACCAAGTTTAATAGGGTTTTAAGAGACTTGATTAGGTCTTAGAATTCTATTAACGGTTTGTTGTTTATTTCTCGTCATTATAACATTATCAACGTACTCTCCTGATTCTGTTTTTATAAACCCTTTCTGCCTACCAGTTTCTTCAAATTCCATGTTTGAATAAAGCCGTAATCCTTTAACATTGTTACTGAAAGCTTGTAACCAAAGAATCTCAATATCTGGATTATGGTCAACCCAGTCAATAAGAACTTTCAACATTGCAGTCCCGATTCCTTTTCCCTGCCAATCCGCATGAATTCCCATTCCAATGTAACCTGTATGTTTCAACATTTGTCGACCATTAATCATTAAATCAACATTCCCGATAATCGCACCTTCATGTTCGGCAATCAATAGCAAATCATTTTTCCCATCTATAAATTTCCTAATCCATTCTTCGTGGTTCTCTGCTAATTCATTAAATTCCGATTCAGTAAGAGGAATCTGTTTACTTTTCAGATATGATTTTACACATTTTTGTAATTCTTTAGAATCTGAAATCTTACCTTCCCTTATTAATATTCGATTTCCTTGTTTGTCAATTGTTTCTTTTGGTTCAATTTTCATTACTATTCTGTTAACTCGGAGTTGATACTGATTCCATAAATATCTCTGGTCGCTTAATTAATTCAAAGCCAAACTTTTTATACAATCCATGTGCATCATTTGTTGCTAATCCCCAACGCTGAAGGTTTTTTAATTCACTGTGATTCATTATTGATTCCATAAGCATTACTCCCAAACCTTGTTTGCATTGTCGTTTCATTCAATAACCGCTATCGTATAAGTATTTTATCCTTTGTTCGACCAAGATACTGAAAAAGTTGAGTATTGATTTAATATTCAAAATTATTGTAGGGATGAAATGCGGGGTATAAAAGATATAATAATGTTGGACGAAAGCGGCTTTGTCTCTGGGAACTTCGAGCATGGCATTTGGGTCAAAACAGGGTTTTGTGAGATTACTGGAGCGAAAATTCATTAAGTGCATTTTCTTTTAATTCTTGTTTGGTAATTCCAGCCAAAATAGATAAACAGAAAACACGAAAAGACAATGTGGGATTTCCTGTGCAAGTTAACCCAAATAATTCAAGAATTATTTCTACCTCCAGTAGCGACTAAGTTTCACTAATAATTTTTTTCAAAAATTAAAGTTCAGCTATGTCGGGGTTAATCCCGTAAAAAAACGGGACGGGCTCTGAACTTTATTCATATTTTCGAAAATTTATGAATAGTTCAGGTTAAGAAACGGAACAGCTCTTGTCGTCGTTTATTTCTCTTTATTGTGTTTTAATCTTCTGAAAAAGGTGTCGAATCCCAGCAAAACCAAAACAAGAGCAGCTATGTAAGAACTAAAGAACAAGATGTTTCGACTTTCCTTCGAAAATTGTATTTGGGGGAAGGTAAGCGATAAACTAAATGAGGTATAGGCATTAATAAGGTAGACAGCTCCCCCGATTATAAGTAGCGATACAAGCGATACCAAGCCTAAACTCAATACCGACGAACGTTTATTTTTCTTTTCTGCCGAAACATAAACAGCATTCATAACCCTTTGGTCGAATCCATAGGACAAGCCCCCGGGGTCAACCTTTGTAAGTGTTTTCTTAAGTGCTTTATCTTGCTTCATTTTTGTATTCCTTAATCATTACATATAATTTTTTCCTCACACGGTGAAGTTTAACCTTTACATTGGAAACACTCAGTTGAAGAATTTCAGAAAGTTCGTTTAGCGACTTTCCCTCGTTATAAAACAAAGCAATTAAAGCTTTGTCTTCAGCAACTAAACAATTAACAGCCCCTTCTAGTTTAACCATCACCTCTTCGTTTTCATGCTGGTCTAACAGAGAATCAACGGCCTCGTCAGCCACTTTTTCTATTATCGATTCATCAATTACCGGAAGAATAATTTTTTTCTTCCTTGTTGCCGATATGGCTGTGTTGTAGGCAATTCGGTACAGCCAGGTCGAAAATTTACAATCGCCCTTAAACGAAGAAAGCTTACAAAAGGCCTTTACAAAAGCATCCTGTGTCAACTCTTCGGCGTCTTCTTTGCATGGAATAATGTGCCCAATCATGGAATGAACCTGAGAGCCATACTGTTCAAGAAATAAGGAAAACAACGCCGTTTCTCCATCCCGAATGCGGTTGATAGTTTTCATTTCTTCCTGATGCTCCATATTATTTTTAGACGCAGTAACCAAACAATGGTTACAATCGATTATGAAAATAAGTCTTATTCCCGATTCATATCCACAAAAATCCAAATTTGTAACCTTTTTTCAAACTTGCGTCCAATAAACCAAAGCAACAAACAATTAATTTAAAACACAGGATTATGATGGATTTCATATTAGTTCCGCTGGTGGTTGGAATAGTAGCATTGACAATTTACAAACTATTTGAACTTTTTGTACGTAAAAAAGAACGTTTGATAATGATCGAAAAAGCAGGTGAAAATCTTGATCCTTCTGTCTTTCAAAACCTATTCAGTCTGCCCATTAAAATACAGAGTACATTATCTTCGGGTACCCTAAAAGCAGGCTGTTTACTCATTGGTGTAGGTCTTGGCTTATTGGTCGGATTTCTGATCGTTACTTTCGCTATTCCCGGGTTTAATTACGGTGAGGGTAGTTACCAGATTAGAGAAACGGTAGGTGTTGTGTATGGCGCGTCTGTGCTGCTTTTTGGAGGTCTTAGTTTGCTTATCGCTTTTTTTCTCGAAATGAAATACACCAAAAAACACGATGAATAATAATTAATACCAATTTAAGTAACAAGAATGATTTGTTGTTGTGTTATTTAATTCTGTCAGCCACTGTTCATATTGTTAGAGCAAATAAAGCAAGTACGGATCTTCGGATCGTGCTTGCTTTTTTTGCGGGCACTTGGGTCTACAGCTGCTCGTGCTCTTGAGCCAGATGCAGCAAGCACCCTCCGCCCGACCCGGTTCCTATAACAAGGTTTTGTGAGACTGTGAAGATCTTAGAATTCGATTAGGTTGCGTTATTTTTCACTTCTAGAATAAAAGTTTCCCTTATTATCAATTTTTATTTGGTATATTTTGCCAACCTCAAAATCCTCAGTTGTACTAATTCTATGGGTTTCAAATGTTATATACTCAATGGAGTCCGCTAATTCAATGTTGTAATCGTCACAGTCACCGCCGTCCATGTGTCTATGGCAATAATAGGTCGAATCTGTTTGTTCTTCATATAATACAGTTTCTAAATCTAAGCTGTAATTATATTTTACAAATTGCACTGGTTTATCCCAGTCTTGCTTTCTAACAAAATATATTGCATTCTCAATATTTGACTTTTTTGCAAGAACTCCTTTTGATGAGAACATTAATTTATCTTGATGTAGGTTGTATAACCAGATTTTAGCCCAATAATTATAGAATCCACCTGGATTGTATATAAGTAATGAATCATTAACCATTTCTGGTACATTAAATGTTGTATATCCTTCAAAGAGCGTACTATCACATTTAGTATTATATAGCTTAGATTTATTATAGCAACCTATTTCTCCTCCATAAGGACAGAAGCCATAATAATCCATAAACACAAGGTTTCTAATTGTGTCTATGTCTAATTCTGTGCTAACATCTTCTTTGTTACTTATCCAAGCAGTGTCATAATTAAATTCGACTGCTAACCATGCTCTCCCCGAACCATCTGTTACATATTGGTTCTCATAGCCAGAACTTTTTTCAAAACGTTTTATGGATTCAGAGAAATTTAGTATCCCTACTAATTCTGAAGAATCATTAGGTTCCGCATGAATTTTAACACTATCAGAATAGGCATAATAATGTAAGATTTTACTTTGTTGGATTTTGGGAGTTTGTTTTATATTTGAAATATCTTTTTCTTTTAAAACAACTTCCTTAACAATTACAGTGTCCTCCTTAAAATTCTTAATCGTTACCGATTTATTCTCCCCTTTAGAACCAGTCTTACAGCTTAGTAAGCCTATCAGTATTGAAACTGCAAATATTAATCTTATCATAGTTTTTGATTTGACTTTTGTAAGTAATGCAACCTAATACTCAATAACCTCACCCCATATGCTGTTATTTCGCCTATGTACCAAGTTTAATAGGGTTTTGTGAGACTCGGTAGGTCTTAGAATTCGATTAGGTAGCGTAACTTATTTGATCACTACTTTTCTATTGATCGTTACCTCCCCCTGTTTTATATTAAGCAAATATAGTCCTTGAGAAAACCCTGATAAATTTAACTGAGATGATTTATTTAAATTTACCTCATGTACTAATTCACCTTGCATATTAAAAATTTTAATATTAGACATATTCTCATCTGTCATTATGTTAAAGACTCCATCTATTGAAGGATTTGGGAAGATTAATAATTTGTCTTTAGTGTTTATCGGAACGTTGCTATATATAAGATATATATTATCTGAAAATGAGGTGTCGCTTCCACAAATGTTAGTTGCAATCACCTGTATTTTATCAATACCTGTATTATTCCATTCAACTTCAATTTCAGGTGTGTTTTGTCCAAATAAAACTTGTCCGAGATCTAATGTCCAATGATATTCGATAGGCTTCTTACCCTGAATCTTTTGGACAGAATATTCTTCAGTAAAGGAAAAATTGACATTTGTATTTCCTGTAACAGAACTAATAACTGGAGCAAGACAACGATCTATTTTAACTATATAATCTAATGTATCTGTTCCGCAATTATTTGAAGCAACGACACTAATCGTGTCGACTCCAGTTTTATCCCAGTATATCTTTACTGAATCATTACTCTGACCTGAAACAATGGTGCCAAACGTTGACTTCCACTCATAATCCATACCTCTTATAGCATTTGTTATATATGTAATAGTGTCATCAATAGAAACCTGCTGTTCCCCAGATATTTCTTTGATCAATGGTTGTATACATCCATCAGAATCAGTCTTTAGTAAAAAAAGAGTGCCATCATAAGTTTTTCCTGTTATTATATAACCTTGATCTTTGCATTTCTTTATTGATTTACAAAAGTAAGTGTTATCTCCTTCAATCACTTTAGACCATATTTTATCACCTTGTTTATTGATTTTCAACAAGAATATGTCAAAAACATTATTAACGGATCTGGATTCTCCGGCTATTAAATAGCCATCTTCAAGTATAAGGATTTTTCTGCCATAATAGTCTGTTTCAAAGCTATATGATTTGTCCCAAATAAGATTACCATTAAAATCAGTTTTTGCAACACAAACATTATCAACAACATCCCCATCAGAAGTATTACGATACTTTGTACCTGTTATCAAATAACTGTTATCAGCATCTATCTCAACATCACAGACTCTTTCGTTTTTATCACTGCCTATGCTTTTCGACCAAAGTGTATCGCCGTCTGTATTCATTTTCAGTAATAAGATTTGTTCATCCTGATCAATTGAACTTGTTCCATAATACCCTGCAATTATGTAATCTGATTCTGGGGTTTCTTTAATCGCAACACCATAATCATTTATACTATAACTACCAATATTCTTTGACCAGATTTTATCCCCTATAGAGTTCGTCTTAACTATAAAAATATCATATGGATGAGGTGATGAAATTCCAGGTAAACTGTTTGTTCTTCCTACAATTATCAAATTACCGTTACTGCTTTCCATGATTTGTTCCCCATAATCCCAATTATTCTTTTTAATGTTTTTTTGCCATATTATTTCTCCTGTTCCAGATACTTTTGTCAAATAAATATCTTCATGCGTTGTTATATTTGAATAATTATTGAGAAAAATATAGCCTCCATCTTTTGTTTTTTCAAGAAATGTGTACCCATCTCCTTTAACACCATTATTCTTTGACCAAATTGCATCACCTTGAAAATCGACCTTGAATAATAATAAGTCATATTGCCCAGAACCACTTACTTGTCCTGCAACAACATAACCATCACTTACTTCATAAACTGTGCCTCCATATCCAGTTTGGTTATTAAAGTAACTTTTTTCAAATGTCTCTTGTCCATATATAAATTGAACAAATACTAATCCAATTAGTAAAAATATGCTTTTCATAATGTTATCTGTTTTTATGCTACCTAACGTTGTTATATGTTCATAGGGTGAACATACATCTCCATTGTATTTTGGTTTTTATGAACATATCATTCCAAATATAAGGAATATGTTTATATCATTTAATTTTAATCTGATTTTTTCTATTGTAAAATCTCAAGAGTAATGAGTATATAATCATGCAATATTTATTCATCCTTTTTCTTCCCATTCTGCTCCCTACCATCCCTGCCTAGCGTCAGGCAGGCGGTAGGCGGGCTTTTACCCAGGCAATATACCTATAAAAAGTAGCCCTACTCACTTTAACAATTTTCAAAACTTCAGGGATTGTTCTGCTTTGATCCTACCATAACTGATAATACCGACTATTAAATGAAATGAGCGTTAAACTTCTTGCTGTCATTAACGCTCTTCATTTATATCCCGAAACAAGTGCGGGACAAGTTATCGGCATTATACCTGTACTAATTTCATTATTTAAATGGTATAACATACATAAGCTACTTTTTTGGCTTCTGGAGATAATCTCTTTTTACGACCACCTATCCGGCCACGTTCACGAGCTGCTTGAAGGTCGGCAATGGTTCGTTCCCGGATAAGTTCGCGTTCAAATTCGGCACAGCTGGCGAAGATATTAAGGTTAACCAGCCCTGGACGGTGGTGGTGTCGATGCTGTCGTTAAGACTGATGAATTCGATCGCCTTTTCCCGGAAACCGGTAACCAGAGTTTTTTGAGACTGGTTAAGTCTTAGAATTCGGACGGGCAGGTGTGTGTATGGCTTTTGGTTTAGCTATTCCTCAAGCTTCTTTGTTTTTAGTCGTTTTCTCTCCAATTCAATAACTTTATGTAATTTCTTTTGTAATAATTCTTTCGATGGTAGTTCCATTAAATATTCAGCTATTCTTATTCCAGACTTTTCAAGTTGTAATAACTGGATTTGTTCTTTTGAGCCTTCTGCGCATAAAATCATTCCGATAGGAGTTTCTTCTCCTTTTTCGGTTTCGTGTTTTTCAAGGTATCGAAGATACAATTCCATTTGCCCTTTATACTGAGCTTTAAACTTGTCTAATTTTAAGTCAATTGCGATTAGACGTTTGAGCTTACGATGATAAAACAATAAATCAAGTTTAAAACTATCCCCATCAATTAGCATTCGCTTTTGCCGTTCAACAAACGTGAAACCTTGCCCTAATTCAAGTATGAATTTTTCAAGCTCCCTTAAAATCGCATTTTCCAAGGTTTTTTCACTGTACCTGTCCTCTAATCCAAGAAAGTTAAGAAAGTATGGGTCACGAAAAACGAGGTCTGGTGAGAGTTTGTTTTCTTCCCTGAGCTCTTTTAATTCATGTTTAATCAATTCGTCTGGTTTCTTTGAAATTGCTGTCCGCTCAAAAAGCATCGAATCAATTTTCTCATCCAATGTTCTTGTATTCCAGTTTTCAAGCTTAGCCATTTCGAGGTAGAACTCACGTCTGATTTCATCTTTCAAGTACATAATTGTACGAAAATGTGTCCAGCTTAATTGTCTACTCAGTGCGTAGACAATTTCTTTGTCGGGAAAAGTCTCCGCAATGCGTAGACAATGTCGAAGTTGTTTTTCACTCCACCCTTTTCCGTATTCTTCAGTTAAATTTCGGGATAGTGATTTTACAACCTCTTTCCCATATTCAGCCCGTTTATTATCAAGTATCTCAGAATTTATGCGTTCTCCAATATTCCAGTAAAGTACAGTCGTGGTTGCATTTACTACAACAGCAACATTTTGTTTTGCTTCTTCAATTAGTTGTTTAATTTCAGAAAATAAATTATTGATATTTTGTGGCTTATTATTCATGGTTCAAAATTAGTCTAAAATATTATTCTAAAAAGAGCCATTATCAGAATTTATTAACCAAGTTTTGTGAGACTACTTGGTCTTAGAATTCGATTACAGGGCGTTATTATTCAATTATCTCTAAGTTTTTCAGAATCTTCTTTGTCATCTCAATTCGCTTATCACCTAATTCTTTAAATGATTCAACAAACATATTCATTGCAAAAACATATGTTCCTGATTTTGTCTCCACAAATCCAACATACCAACCAATTACCTTATTATCCCAACAATCACCACCACCAGTTTTTCCATAAAGTTTATATTTATCAGTTGACTCATAAAGCATTATTTTTTGTACTGTCTCTTGAGAATGCCTTGAAAATCCAGATAATTCAGTATTATACAACTTCTTAATGAAATCAGCTTGTTCCATTGCTGATACTTGTAGAGAACCACAAAGCCAAAAATTATCTATTCCAGAAGAAATATCATTATTCCCATAATCAATTTGTTTTAATAATCGTATCATATCCTTTTCGCCGATACGTCTTGCCAATTCCTGATAATACCAAACAACCGAATATTTTATTGCTGTTTGCATAGTATGGTCTTGCATCCAATGCTTCATAGGTTCTGTTGTAAACCACCAGGGTTTAGGGGGAACTTTCACACTGTCATACTCAATCATATAATTCTCATCTTTTGCCACTCCTACTTCCAAACTTATCAAAGAGTTAGTTATCTTAAAAGTTGAGCAAGGAGAGTAACGTTCCGTAGCTAATGAATCATTATATATTATTTTCTTATCAGTTTGCAAGTCAAAAAGTATAAATGAACCATTAAAAGGATTAAACAATTCATCTAAATCAATTAATTGCACATCCTTATTTACTTTCAAATCCTGAGCAAATAATTGAAATGAGAATAAACTAATCAGTATTATGAGATTACTTTTCATATTTATCTGTTTCATGTTTGCATGTCTGTTTTTATGCCCTGTAACGTTGTTATATGTTCACGTGACTATATAACCGTTGTATCTTTGATTTTTTTATGAACATATAATTTCAAATATAGGGAATATGTTTATATCATTTAATTTTAATCTGATTTTGTATTGTAAAACTCCCAAGAGCATGAAAGTCTATGCAAACATATTTACTCATCCTTTTTCTTCCCATTCTGCTCCTTCACCCAGGCAATATACCTATAAAAAGTAGCCCTACTCACTTTGACAATTTTCAAAACTTCAGGGATTGTTCTGGATTGATCTTCCCATAACTGGTAATACCGATTATTAAATGAAATGAGCGTTAAACTTCTTGCTGTCATTAACGCTCTTCATTTATATCCCGAAACAAGTGCGGGACAAGTTATCGGCATTATACCGGTACTAATTTCATTATTTAAATGGTA
>JAGXIO010000211.1 GCA_024635555.1 Saccharicrinis sp. | reverse complement strand
TTCCCGTTTCAGCATCCAGAATAAGTATACCATCTTTTGCAGATTCAAAAAGTCTGCGATAACGGATTTCGGAAGCAATCAAATCCATTTCTGTTTTCTTAAATCCTGAGATGTCGTTATACAAAGTCTTTAGGGAATTATTGTCTTGTTGTAATTCCATTAACTCACTTATAAGTTCTTCCTTGGTTTTGTCCTGGATGTTCATGGCAAAGTTTTATTATTATTTAAATATCAGGTTTTTAAAACGGTTACTAGCAAATATACATAAAATCTCACATAATTTGAATTAGGCTATTTTTGCCCATCCCCCGATATGGTTCATTGTTGTTTTTCAGGTTCGCCTATTGATCTGTAAATAATGTCGCCAAGTTAGATGCTGCTTTAGGAGGGTTTTGTGAGACTGGCGAAGTCTTAGAATTCGATTAGGCACTGGCATTTCTTTATCAAATTTGCTTATTCTATGCCAATAAATACATGAAAAGGATTCCTCCCGTAAGAATGAAAATCAAAACATTTATAATCCAGTACTTTTTAAACCAATCAAAGAATGTCACAGCTGTTACGATACTTATTAGAAAATATCCCCAAATAATCCATTGTAAAGCATATGCTAATAAAGTGAGGGGGACTTGTTCTCCACCGGAATGTCCAATACTTTTTATTGGAATAAACACAAACAGGTAAAGTATGATTAATCCTCCCCATATAATATGGATAAGTTTAGGAGTTAATCTTAACTTATTCTTATTCTCCGTTTTGTCCATTATATTTTTATTCTATTTTAGTCTTCAAAGTAAAATAATTCCATAATATTTGATTCAATTTTTTAATTCTTGTACCAAGGCTTACTCACAAAGTCAACGGTCAATATTCATCTAATAGCTCAAACCTATTTCTTGCAGGATGCTTGTGCATAACGTCCCAGCTATATGCGCCTGGGCGTGGCTCTCAACCCGCTGTGGCTTTATCAGCTTGAACGCAAGGTTTTGGGAAATACAAAACCCTCAATATGCTGTGGATGCCACGGCTGGCGTATCATAGCTTTGTTATGCATTGTTTTTTATTCATCTCCTTTAGTATATTCATCAAAATGAATTTCTCTATCCAAATTCACTTCAAAATCTCCAAATAGTGGTTTTTCTAGATAGAAGATAGAATCACATAATATGTACCTAAAATCATCTGTTGAATTATTCATTTTATTAAATACAGACTGATTTACAGTCCCCTGAAATTCATTTGATATAAATATTGTGTCATTTCCATGCAATTTAAATCGCATTTTTGTTTCTTCTGTTCCGAAGTTATTGTCAACGGTTATAAGTAATGTTTCTCCAGGGAAAAGTCTAGGGGAAAAGTAGCTATTTCCACAACCACTAATTGGCCAAAATTGTATCGGATTCCAATTTTTATTTTTGTCCATTGCTTCTAGAATCCCAATTAAACTTGCATCTTGAACTGGAAAGGATATTGTATCCTGAGAATTGTTAGTAAAACCTGCAATAAAAGCTCTTGAATTAGTTTTACTATGGATTTCTTTCATACGTAAAATAGAGTTTTCAATCTCTGAATTTCTTCTGTTAAGCTTTACCTTTAATGATAGAGAATCTTGAAATTCAAATCTTTCTGCTGCATCAATAATCTCTAACCCAATATGTGAAATATGCCACCTTTCCATTGTAGATATGAAATTATTTGGACTTGTATCCGTTCTAACAACCAGTGTTTTTCCTGCAAACATAGGTTTATCTACTATACAATAAGGATACTCCGCTTTTCCCATTTGACCGAAAAGACTCGTATTCAATAAAAGCAAAAATGTGATTTCAAGTATTCTATTTTTCATATTTGATGTCGTTGCTCTTTAAATAATGCATAACGTATAAGTATTTTATCCTTTGTTCAACGTTGTTATATGTTCATAGGGTGAATATATATCGGCATTATACCGGTACTAATTTCATTATTTAAATGGTATAACATTCATAAGCTACTTTTTTGGCTTCCGGAGATAATCCTTTTTTGCGGCCACCTATGCGGCCTCGTTCTCGAGCTGCTTGCAGACCGGCCATGGTTCGTTCCCGGATCAGTTCGCGTTCAAATTCGGCAAAGCTGGCGAAGATGTTAAAGGTGAACCGTCCTGGTACGGTGGTGGTATCGATGCTGTCGTTAAGACTGATGAATTCTATCCCCTTTTCCCGGAAACCGGTAACCAACGTTTCGAAAGACTATATTGTCTATAGAATGTAATTATAAGTTGATTAGCCATGGTTATTACAAGCTGTAAGTTCAGAATCATCTGAATGTTATAGGCTATAATTTTCATACCAAGACATATTAAATTTGGTGTCTTTAAGAACATCTTTAAGAAATTTTGAATAGCATTCTTTTTTGTCTCTTGTGCAATTCATCATAAACATGTAAGTCTTCCCCTTTTTAATTATCATATACATCAGTCCTGACATATTATATGATTCATCAATGTTTTTTATTAGATAATTATATTTCACTTCTTTTGCCGCGAGATTCTTAATACGTACATCTAGTGATGTTACTTCACTAACGTTTGGGGCCATCTTATTTAAAAGTTGATAAATTACATCCAAATTTAATTCATGTGCTGACTTTATTAAATATCCGTTAGTATTTGCCATAATCCCAAAATTTGCTGTTTGGTTGTTATTTTGCATAAAAACGACAATGGCTTTTTGATATTCAAAACTAATTTCCCAACTAGAATTAAAAGACATTTCTAATCCTTCCTTTTCGTTGATATATGGATAGTCAGGGTCAACATCCATACTTACGTCAGAACAGTTTTGAGAAAACGAAATTAATGGCCAAAATATAATAAACAATAGAAGTATATGTTTGATTGTCATGAGATTTTGATTTAAGTTTTAATCTTTATACGAGCTTTTATTGGCTCATTTTTTTTGACTAACAAAAGTATTTCTGGTTGTAAAACCGCCATTCATAACAAACTCTTTAAATTGACTTTTAGAGGCAGAGAAAAGGTGAGTCTTAATCGTATCGGGCAACATTATCATGTTTTTTTTCAAATAGTCGATGTCGAGTTGGGATGATAAATCACTAACGACAAGTTCATCTTTATATAACTCTATTTTCTTTACCTCCCAACCTTTGTTTACTAAACGTTTATTTAAAAAATAGTAATCTTTATATTTACGTATTACATAGTCATTATTCATTTGAAATAAAGTGTCGATGTAATTAAAACGTACTAAAAAACTGTCATCGTCACATTTTATTAAGCCGTTTTCAATGATTGCTAGATTATAGATTGCGTTGCTAGAAAGCTTTACTGCGTCAAGCTCTATGGAATCCATTTTGCGGTTAATGTCGTAAACTATTTGAATTAAATTATCATTTATAGTTAAAACGGAACTGTCGTAAGGGTTAAGATATTGACCTTGGAATCGATTTGGAAGTTTGGATATATTCCTTGTTCCTGTTGGCTGTGGCTCACTAAAAGTTACAGGAGATTCACATGATATTAAGCTTATCAAAAATATAACTGTCGATGTAAATTTTAGATTTACCATTGTAATTTAACATTAGGTTACTTTGAACTTTTAAAATGCCTTATAATGCTTTGTAGGAATCGTAGCCAACTTAGGCCTGTGGCTGCTGCTTAATCAATGCCGAAATAAGTGTGTGTCATAAGCACCCTAATATTTTACATATCGACTATAAAATTTGCAAAATATGACCTACGTGATTTTGCATTTTATTAATATAAAACTTATACATACCAATCAGCAATAATGTTACAATCGGACTTCCAACAGTTAAGAAATTATATGGTAATATGTTACGTTGTAATTTTTTTGACCCTATAATAGGTTCGACTTAGGTTTTGTTTTTTTTCCATTCTCCTATTTCACACAGGCAATATACCTATAAAAAGTAGCCTTGCTCACATTCAATATTTTCAATATCTCCGATATCGTTCTTGATTTGCCCTCCCATAACTGAAAACATGCAAAAGCAGTTCTTTGGGCTTCGGGAGATAATCCTTTTTTGCGGCCACCTACCCGGCCCCGTTCTCGAGCTGCTTGCAGACCGGCCATGGTGGACTCTCGGATTAGCTCCCGTTCAAATTCGGTGAATCTGACGAAGATGTTAAAGGTCAATCGACCCTTGGACGGTTGTGGTGTTGATGCAGTCATTTAGACTGATGAATACGATTCCCTTTTCCTGAAAATTTAGGTTTGAGAAACTAGTTAGATCTTAGAATTCGATTACATCCTGTAGTTTTTTACTAATTAGATATAATATAAGTTTGAGAATATAAACTATTTCAAATAGTTGCGAAACTTGTTTAAGTTTTCTTAATTTCGTTGCATAAGAAATTTTATAACATTAATGTTTCAGATATGAATGATTACAAGATATTTATAATTCTAACAATATTTTTAAGCTCCTCATTTATAATTAAATCACAAAACAACGATGAGAGCTTTAAATTTAAAGCTTATAGCTCAAAAAATATAGACAGTAAACAATGGAATGATTGTACTACTTCTTTCACGATTACAAGTTCGCATGTAAGTATAAAAGCAGACTTCAATATACTTAAATGTCGTGCTTCTATTTTTGATTATAAATCAGGTATGGAAAATGGTAAAAATTTTAAATCTGCTGTTTATTTATGTCAAGTTCCTAATTCCAGAATTGAATTAATGCTTTCCATAATAAGATATGCAGATGGTGAAATAAGAATCCGGCAAGGTTTTGTTGAAAAGAACGCAAAAGTGATTGAGTACAAAGTAAATGAATTATGATGGAATATGCATTATGGTTCAATCCAATATGACAATTGACCAATTAAAATTGAACCATCATTAGAATAAAAATAGACAATAAGTACATATACTCTATCCATTAAATGAGTAAATGTGGTACAAATATTAACTGTCAAAACTCCTGTAATGGCCGGGCTATAGTTCAACCGAGACTAATCGCTGGGTCTTACAGACTGCTCATAGTCTTATTTATTGGGCAGTAAGTTTTATTTAGGCCTTTTCCCGGAATAGCAATTAAACTCTGATTTCCATTTTTTTTGAGTGTCTTCATGTAAAACACCTAAATATGTTAATTTAATATTATCTTTAAGTGCAATAATGATCACTGAACGTCCTAAAACGTTTCTAACTACAATGTTACCGTCAGAAGTTTCAGCTAAAATAGTAGCATTATTAGAATGACCAATTTTTACCATTAATAAATTAGTCTTTTCTTCCCCTAACAATAATATTCCTCCACCATCTAAATTTTCATTAAGATAGTTCTTACTTATAAACAAAGGTTCATTTGAATTTATTTTCATATGTTCACCAGGCTGCATTTCAGACATAAGAAGACGAATAGATTTTGAAAAGTATACATAGTCATCTAAAAAATATTCAGTATTATATCCGATATAGTAATCTTGATTTGAGCTACTTATAGAGTTGTTTTGGTCTGGATAAGATACTGTTTCCCCATACTTTTCTAAACAATTAATTTGGTCTTTAAGAAAGTATTTGTAGTTCAGGTAAGCTGTTTCAGTTCTATTTCTTTTATAGTCATTAAGTAAAATGGATGTTACTCCATAATTTTTCAATGCTCCAATATTTTCCAGGGACAATGAAAAATGAAATTCAAGGGTATTTGCTGTACCTAACTCTTCGTAGCTATATGAACTAATAGAAATTCTTTCTCCGTTTGTCAGGTTAAGAGTCAACTTTCTTGGTAAAACTAAATCTCGATATGCATCCAATCCTAATCTTGAGATATGCAATAAGTATTCTGTAGAATTTGGGTTTACAACCTTTAATATTCTTAGATAAGTGTTTTTTATTCCTTGGCTTTTATCTCCATTGTTATGCAATCCAGATATAGCTTGAATTTGTTCATATTTATTAGCATAAATATCTGAATTGTTGCTATCCTGTGCAGTTTGAACACTGCATTGTCCATTAGTATGCAAAGTGTTCAGAATTAATAACAGTAAAATAATAAATGGCTTAGCTAGATTCTTCATATCAGTTGTTTTTTATTGCTTACAACGGGTCATATATTAAAGGTGAATATATATCTCCCTTGTATTTTGGTTTTTATGAACATATCATTCCAAATATAAAGAATATGTTCATATAATTTAATCTAATAGTAATTTTTGTATGGCCATATCTACTGATAGCATATTATACTATTTCTTCCCATTTTCCTCCTTAACCCAGGCAATATACCTGTAAAAAGTAGCCCTGCTCACTTTAACAATTTTCAAAACTTCAGGGATTGTTCTGCTTTGATCCTCCCATAACTGGTAACATGCATAAGCTGTTCTTTTGGCTTCGGGCGACAATCCTTTTTTGCGGCCACCTATCCGGCCTCGTTCTCGAGCTGCTTGCAGACCCGCCATAGTTCGTTCCCGGATCAGTTCGCGTTCAAATTCGGCAAAGCTGGCGAAGATGTTAAAGGTTAACCGTCCTGGTGCGGTGGTGGTATCGATGCTATCGTTGAGACTGATGAATTCGATTCCATTTTCCCGGAAGCCGGTAACCAGGTCGATAAGATGTTTGAGGGATCTACCAAGTCGATCCAGCTTCCAAACAACTACCACATCACCTTGGCGCAGATGGTTAAGCATATAATACATCCTAAAATTTTTATCCTGTATTATACCGATTGATAATCAATAAGAATTTAGAAGTGAAGCGAACTAAATTATAAAATTGATTACTTATCGGTAGATTGTAATTCCGGACGCTCTTTTATGGCACTTTGTGTTTCCTTGTATATTTTTTCGCAACCGGCTTTTTGCAGAGCTGCGGTTTGTAATTCTAAATTTTGGTCTTTAGTAGAAACCCGGGCATATCCTATCTTCATAATTGATTAAATTAACGTAAAACCGTGAAACGGATTAAAGATACTGGTTTATGCGACTTGATAACAAAGGAAGGTGGATTAATTTGAAAAGTTTTATAAAACGGAGGAAAAATGTTTTTCGTGAAATTAGTGGAGGAAATACTTTTTTAGAGCTCTTGGTTTTTTAGTTGAATATCTTCGGGTAATTGGTTCAGATGGATTCTTCTACCATCTTTGGTAGCAATAATAAAGGAATCGGTAAAGCCCATTCGTTTTATGTTATCCCAAAATACTACTGCTTTTTGGTAATCGTCGAAAATACCCAGTGTATATTGAAAAATACTGTCGTAGGTTTCTTGGTTGATGGTGGCCAGGTTTATGGAGTAGTCGTTTAAATCAATCTCTTTAAAAGCGCCTATCTGAACGCGGTATTTGTAGCCTGCTTCGCCACGTTGGATAATGTTTTTATCCACTATTTTATGCAGGCTGTCGCGATATAAGGCTAACGTGGATGATAACGATTGGTTTAAGTCGGATAGTTGCTTTTGCTCCACTATTAAGGAATCCGTTTGACTGTCAGATTTAGTCACTTTATCGCCTGAGAAATTAACCATTCCTTTTAAGAATAAAACAGCAAGTAACGATATGAAAAAGAAAGCCAGAAAAACGACTGCTTTTCGGAGATTAGTTATTTTTGCAGATTGTTTGCGACTTACATTCCGCAGTCGCTGTGTTTCTTTTTCAAATGCCTCAATCCGCATTTTATCTTTTTTGCATTCAAATTCAAATTCCTGGCTTGTCATGTGTGTTGTGCTTGTTCTTTAAATATAAGCCGAAAGTATATAAAAATAACCTTTAATGCGAAAATTCAATGGGTTTTGTGCATAAAAAAGGCCGGATAGATACCCGGCCTGATATAATATTTTAGTATAAGTTTACTTTTTGGTGAATTCGGCTAATTTATTGTCTAAGTTTAAATAATAACTGCCTTTTTTAAGTCCCGACACATTAATCGTTTGACCATATCCTTTAAAAATAATACCGCCGTACTCATCGTATATTTCGTAAAGGGTAGGGGCGGTGAATTGAATTTCATCATCCACCTTTTGTGGTGTAAAGTTAACTTCGGGCGCTGTGGATAAGTAAATCAGATCGTCGGAATATTTGGGCTTACCACGGTAATCTGTTTGTTTAATTCTAAATCTGTTTTCGCCCGAATGGAAACGTACTTTTGACTCGTAGTCGTTACTATCAGAAACACCTTTACCATTTACTCTTCCCACTTCTATCCATTTGTTCCAACGAAATTGCTCTACCACAAATGGCAGACTGCCTGCTTCTTTAATGGTTGACCAATGTACTTTATCCTGGTTAATGTCTAACTGGGTAATCTCAAAGCTAGAACGAGCGTTTAAAACCTCCGGATTAAGCACGATGGGCTGGCAACCTTCCTTATATTTTATGGTTACGGAAAGTGCTTCGCCAGGAATAAATCCATACACAGAAAGATCGACTTCAAAAGCGCTCGAATTTATTTCATCGGTAGAGGTGAGTCCGTTAACGGTAACCTCATAAACACAGAAACCAACTCCGCTAGGCGCAAATGGATTTTTAACGTATAAGTTATCTCCCTGATATGTACCGTTAAGTACTATATCTTCGGCTTTGGCCGAAAATATCATCAGCGTAAGAAGTAAAAAAGAGTGTAAAAGTCGTTTCATTGATTTCAGAATGGGTTTGTCAACAGGATTGCAATTTAAAAAAACATAAGCACTCACGCAATAAAAGATACAATACTAATTATAAAAATACACTATTGGTGCAATCGACATGATGAAAGTGATGCGTTTAACGTTAAAAAGCATAAATTATTTTCACACAGGCTCTTTCCAGTCGTTATTTTGTTTAATAAGCTGAATAAGTTCGTCCACGGCATCTTTCTCATCAATATTTTTTTTCACCACCTGTTTTTGATAATAAAGGGTTATTTTGCCTGGACCCGATCCAACATATCCATAGTCGGCATCAGCCATTTCTCCGGGGCCGTTTACAATGCATCCCATAACAGCTATCTTCAATCCTTTTAAATGGGAGGTGCGTTCTTTTACTTTGGCAGTGGTGTGCTGCAAACCAAACAGCGTTCTGCCACATCCGGGGCACGATATGTAATCGGGTTTTTCGAAGCGTACTCTAGCAGCTTGCAAAATGGCATAGGCTGTTTTGTTGGCAATGCCAGGCTGATTTTCCTCGTCAAAATCTATCCAAATGCCATCGCCAAATCCATCCAGAAAAAGAGGGCCAAAATCACATGCAGCCTTCAATTGTGCTTTTTGATCAAATACTTCGTTGTATTTTTTATAAATAACCACAGGATTGTTCATGTTGTGGGCCGTCAGCCATAAAAAGGCGGCTCTTTGTTCGGCTATGCTGTTTTTATTCTCGGTTTTTAAAACCAATACAATATTGGCAAAATTTTTAAGTGTATCGCAAATCTCTTGGTTTAGTTGGGAGTAAATAAGCTCAATGAAAATAACCTCAGCAGTCAATTCGTTCAAGTGGCCAGTCTGTTCTATTTTCAACAGCGGGTAGCAGTTCACTTTGTCATGAAGCTTGTTCCATTGTTCAACGGGCATAATGTTGGCACCTGTTGCATCTTCACGACCCGAAAAAAGATAATCGGGTTTGTCCTTCAGTGAATTTACTCTTCCTATAACCACCGGAATATTTTGTCCACCAATATTTTTAATTGCGGTTGATTTGCGTTTTTTATATTCAAAAGGATAATACGAAGCGGTGGATACAGGTGCTATATTATCGTGGCCTGCCTTGGCACCAGTGTATTTGATTAAATCTTGGGCAACCGGAATTTCTTTTTCAGGATCTTCGGTAAGCGAAACGCGTATGGTGTCGCCAATTCCATCCGCCAACAGCGTACCTATACCCACTGCCGATCGGATGCGTCCATCCTCGCCTTCACCTGCTTCCGTAACGCCCAAATGCAAGGGGTAGTTCATGTTTTCCTCCTGCATTTTTTGCACTAGGAGCCTTACCGTATGAACCATAATTCGTGCATTGCTTGATTTAATACTTAGCACGATGCGATGGAAATTTTCTTCCCGGCAAATGCGTAAAAATTCCATGCACGATTCCACCATCCCCATGGGCGTATCGCCATAACGGCTCATTATTCTGTCCGATAGCGACCCGTGGTTGGTGCCAATGCGAAGGGTGGTGTTATTTTGCTTGCAGATATTTAGTAGGGGAACTAACTTTTTCTTTACCATCATTAGCTCCTCTCCATACGACTCGACACTGTATTCGAGGGATTCAAATTTTTTTGCCCCATCTACAAAGTTGCCTGGATTAATCCTCACCTTTTCGATATGAGTGGCGGCAATGTTGGCTGCATTGGGATTAAAATGGATATCGGCCACCAAGGGGCCATTGTATCCTTGCCTAGCCAGTTCCTCTTTAATGTTTTTCAGATTAGATGCTTCACGTTGTCCTTGAGCCGTCATACGCACCATCTGTCCACCTGCATCAAAAATTGTTTTTATCTGATTTACGGTAGCTTCGGTGTGGTTGGTATTGGTGGTGGTCATGGACTGAACCACTATGGGATGGTCGCCTCCTAATACTAGGTTGCCAATTTTAACCTCGCATGTTTTATTCCTTGCGTATTTGAATATATCGATACAATAATCGGAATTGTTCATTTTTTATTTGTTGAATAGCTTACTTCAAAGAGATCTAGTTACTCTGTAATTAATTCTTTGGACTTGATACTTTATACTCTGTACTTAATATTTTTCGGCTTGTCCGAATAAGACCTAGACAAAAGTAAGCTTTTACACAATATTATGACGTCATGCTCATTATATAAATGCAATAATTAACTTTACCCATCAAAAAACAAAAAAATCATATGTCAATTTCTGTTTCGCAAGTAACCAGAACGTTCGGTCAGCAAAAAGCATTGGATGATGTTTCGTTCGAGATTGCCTCGGGTGAAGTGGTTGGTTTTTTAGGTCCCAACGGCGCTGGTAAGTCCACCATGATGAAAATTATAACCGGCTATCTTCCCCCTACATCGGGCAAAGTAATGGTGTGCGGCTTGGATGTTTCGCTCAACTCCTTGGAACACAAACGAAAAATTGGATATCTGCCCGAGCACAATCCTCTTTATTTGGATATGTATGTAAGGGAGTATCTTACACACATTGCCGATATTTATAAATTGGGGCGGGGCACAAAAAAACGGGTAGAGGAAATTATTGATATGACGGGTTTATCGCCCGAGAGAACAAAAAAGATTTCGGCACTATCCAAAGGCTATCGTCAGCGAGTTGGGTTGGCACAAGCCCTATTGCCTAATCCGGATGTGCTTATTTTAGACGAACCCACTACTGGTCTCGATCCCAACCAAATAATTGAGGTGCGTGATTTGATAAAAGAGGTGGGACAGCGAAAAACAGTCATGCTATCCACACATATTATGCAGGAGGTACAGGCCATCTGCGAGCGGGTAATCATTATTAATAATGGCCGCATAGTTGCAAATGAAAAAGCCAGTGACCTAACCAATGCCGCACTTAAAAATCATTACGAAATTACCTGCGAATTCCTGAACCCTGTTGAAAAAAGTATATTTGACAACATGGAAGGTTTGATTGGAATTAAAAGCATGGCAGCCAATAAATACCAAATTACGGCATCATCGGATATTCGGTCTCATATATTTGATTGTGCCGTTCGGCAGCATCAAAAAATAATTACCCTCACGCAGGATCAGCGCAGCATGGAGGATGTTTTTAGGGAATTAACCCAAAATAAATAAAGGCCGCTCAAATCAATGAACGACCTATGTTATATGATTATTTTTCCAATTAAGTGAGATAGATATCTAATCTCCTAATCTCTAATCTCTTAATCTTTTTTTCAAACATCATAATTGCTTGATGAGGTATCTCCACCTCGTCCGGTCCAGTTGGTGTGGAAGAACTCTCCTCGTGGTTTATCCACTCTTTCGTAGGTATGGGCGCCAAAATAGTCGCGCTGTGCCTGTAAAAGGTTGGCTGGTAAAGTTGCCGTTCTGTAACCGTCAAAATAGCTGAGGGCACTGGAGAAGGTAGGCACGGGAATACCATTTAAAACTGCTTGGGCCACAACCTGACGCCATCCGTTGGCTGCCTCGTTTACTTTCGCTTTAAAATAAGGATCAAGTAGTAGGTTAACCAAATCTGGTTTTTTATCGAAGGCTTCTTTTATATTATTCAAGAATACCGAACGAATAATACAGCCACCTCGCCACATTATAGCAATTCCACCGTAATTTAAATCCCATTTATATTCCTTGGCAGCCTCACGCATCAATACATAACCCTGTGTGTACGAAACGATTTTTGATGCAAAAAGGGCATCTTTAATTTGCTTGATAAACTGAGCCTTGTCACCTTTGAATTTTTCGATGGGTGAACCTAAAATTTTAGCGGCATCAACACGCTCTTCTTTTTGTGCCGACAAGCAACGAGCAAATACGGCTTCACCAATCAATGTCAACGGCACACCTAAGTCAAGGGCAGTAATTCCGGTCCATTTTCCTGTTCCTTTTTGTCCGGCTGCATCCAAAATTTTGGTCACTAGCGGCTCGCCATTTTCTTTAAAACCTATAATATCTCTTGTTATCTCTATCAAATAACTATCTAAATCACCTTTGTTCCACTCATTAAAAATGTCGTGCATCTCGTCGTGCGATAGACCCATATAATCTTTCATTATTTGGTATGCTTCGCTTATCAGCTGCATGTCGCCATACTCAATACCGTTGTGTACCATTTTCACAAAGTGTCCGGCACCACCGTCGCCTACCCATTCGCAGCAAGCTATACCATCTACTTTAGCAGCAATATCCTGAAATATTTTTTTAATTAATGGCCATGCTTTTTTCGAACCTCCTGGCATCATTGATGGTCCGGTAAGTGCACCTTCCTCGCCACCTGAAACACCAGAACCAACATATAACAAACCTTTTTCTTCCACATACTTGGCACGGCGCATGGTGTCGGGGAAGTGCGAATTACCACCATCAATGATTACATCACCTTTGTCAAGATGTGGGATGATTTGGTCTATAAGGTCATCCACAGGTTTACCGGCTTTTACCAATATCATCACCTTACGGGGAGATTCCAATGCATCTACCAACTCTTTTATAGAGTGTGTGCCAATAAAGTTTTTGCCGGCGCCACGTCCGTTCACAAATTTATCTACCCTTTCAGTAGTTCTGTTATACACCGCAACGGTGTAACCTTTGCTTTCCATATTCAAAACCAGGTTTTCGCCCATAACGGCCAACCCGATCAAACCAATGTCTGCTTTTTTCTTCATGTCAATTAATTAAATTTTGTAATAGTTCAAAAATAATATTTTAAGATTAATTTTTATGTTTTTAGTTTATTTGAACATGCGCAAACCCCATTTTGTGCAAGCACTCCTTTAATTGTTCTGTTCCGTTTTTAATTAGCAGGGTATAAGCTCCAAACTCTCGCCTTAATGGATACGACCCACGTTGCTGTTCGAAACTCTCCGGGTTTTTCCGTAATCGTTGGTCATCCCTCTTTAAGGGATAAGTGTGCAGCACTGCTTTTGTCCACACTTCCTGAAAACTAAGATCTTTGGCGTCGATAGTAATCTCGGGGTTTTCAGGTGACGGGATGTTTTTGGGATACCACTCTTTTAGCGGAAAATCGAAATGCCGACTGATAGCCTGAACGCTCATGGCGGTTCCGTTCGCCTTTCCGTCGGCTGAGTACCCTGCTATATGTGGTGTGGCGATAATGGTTTTATCCAGCAACTGCGGATTTATATCTGGTTCGTTTTCCCAAACATCTAAAACGGAATTGCCCACATCACCTTTATTTAGCGCTGCCAATAAATCGGCATTATTTATAATTTCTCCACGCGAACTGTTGATAATAACGACCTCCTTTTTGCATCTCGAAAAAAGATTTGAATTGCCCAGATGGTAAGTTTTATACTTTCCCTCGCGTTGCAATGGTACATGAAAGGTGATAATATCTGATTTCTCTATCAATTCGTCCAGATCAACAAAATCTAGGCTACCTTCTTTTTCAGCACGTGGTGGATCATTCAATAAAACCTTCATGCCAATAGCCTTGGCAAAATCGGCCACTTTACTGCCTACGTTACCAACCCCAACTATGCCAATGGTTTTATTTTTAAGCTCCAGGTTAAGTTCGGTAGCTAAAGTAGCAAGCGTGGCAGCTATGTATTGCTTTACCGAACCTGAGTTGCATCCCGGGGCATTAGTCCATTCAATGTGGTTGTTTTTGCAATATTCGGTATCAATATGGTCGAAACCTATGGTGGCAGTGGCAATCATTTTAACCTTACTATTGGCCAAGGTGGTGGTGTTACATTTGGTACGGGTGCGGGTAATCAACGCGTTGGCATCTTTAACCGCGTCAGCATCGGTAATAGCACCAGGCAAATAAGTAACGCTGGCATAGGGCTCTAGTACGCTCTGGAGGAAAGGAATTTTATTGTCGGCAATAATTTTAATCATAAAAAAATAATTTAACACAAATATAATAAAATAGTCGCTCATTTACTCACTAACTCACTTATCCGTTTCTAATGCTTACCATTACTTTAATTCTTGTTAAATATTCTTATTTTCAAACAATAAATTTAAAAACTATGAAACCAAAAGTAGTCGTCTTTTCGGGGGCAGGTATGAGTGCCGAAAGCGGTATTATGACCTTTAGAGATATGGGTGGTTTGTGGGAGCGTTATGATGTTACAGAAGTGGCCAGCCCCGTGGCGTGGAAGAATAATCCGCAGTTGGTGATGGACTTTTACAGTCTGAGGATTTTATTTAGGTGGTCATACGTTTTATGCATTTGTGTCTCGCGTGTTTTTTGATGTTATACTGAAAAAGGATGCACACCTTAGCTGCTACACTATTTATAGTTTGCAATTGTGATGCAAAGCTCTACCGGGCAGATTGTTGAAAACGTCAAACAACGACAAACATTGTTTTAATTTTTGGTATAACTGTTTTTTTTACGCTTAGCACTGTTATTTCTAAAAAGAAAAGGTATTTTTGTTTAAAGTGATTGTTGGAAAATAAAAGAAACAAAAACATCTCCTATCCGTAACAACGGTATTAAAAGGAAATGGTTATTGTTATGAAACGTGCTCTCGAAGGATAGAGAAAGACTATGGGAGTTCTTTCTCACGCAGGGAAATTATTTTGATGGCGAACCATACCGCATCATTGTGGGAGTTCGCTTTCTACTTCGTGCAGGTGGTCTGTTTAAAAACAGGGGCATCTAACAAATGAAATCAATTATAAACAAATGAAAAAGAAGGTTGATCTTAAGGCTCATCTTAAGGCTCATTTTGGTTTTGACACCTTTAAGGGGAACCAGGAAGATGTGATAGAGAATGTACTTAAAGGGAATGATACATTTGTATTGATGCCCACAGGTGGCGGAAAATCGTTATGCTACCAGCTGCCCGCATTAATTTTACCCGGAACGGCAATTATAATTTCTCCGCTTATTGCTTTGATGAAAAACCAGGTGGATGCTATGCGCAACTTTAGCGAAGATGATGGTATTGCCCACTTTTTAAATTCATCGCTTACCAAAGCTGCCATAACAAAGGTTAAAGAGGATATGCTCTCGGGCAAAACCAAGATGCTTTATGTGGCGCCTGAATCGCTTACCAAAGAAGATAATATTGAATTTTTAAAGCAAGTCGAAATTTCGTTTTATGCCGTAGATGAAGCGCACTGCATATCCGAATGGGGACATGACTTTAGACCTGAGTACCGCAGAATACGGCCAATTATTGAGGAGATAGGCTCCAAGCCGGTCATAGCACTTACAGCAACGGCAACACCAAAGGTTCAAAATGATATTCAAAAAAGCCTTGGTATGGTGGGATCTCTGGTTTTTAAATCCTCCTTTAATCGCCCCAACCTTTATTATGAGGTACGCTCAAAAAAGAGTGCCACCAAGCAAATCATCCGAATTTTAAAGGAAAATGTTGGCAAATCTGCCATTATATATTGTCTCAGCCGTAAAAAAGTGGAGGAGCTTACCGGAAATCTAAGTGTTAACGGTATTAAAGTAAAAGCCTACCATGCAGGGATGGATGCAGGCACACGAGCCGGAAATCAGGATGCTTTTTTGATGGAAGATGTGGATGTGATTGTTGCTACCATTGCTTTTGGGATGGGTATTGATAAGCCGGATGTTAGGTTGGTGATTCACTACGATATACCTAAAAGTTTAGAGGGTTATTACCAGGAAACAGGTCGTGCCGGGCGTGATGGTGGCGAGGGTAAGTGTATTACTTTTTATAGCTATAAAGACATACAGAAGCTCGAAAAGTTTATGCAAGGTAAGCCCATCGCCGAACAGGAAATTGGAAGACAGCTGCTTTTTGAAACTGTTTCGTATGCCGAGTCGTCTATTTGCCGACGTAAGATTTTATTGCATTATTTTGGCGAGCGTCTCCAAGAGGACAATTGCGACACCTGCGACAATTGTTGCCACCCTAAAGAACAGAGCGAAGGCAAGGAAAATGTGGTGTTGATGCTAAAGTCAATTTTAGCTTTAAAGGAACGATTTAAGGCAGATTACATGTCATCCTTTTTAGGAGGAGAGGAAAATTCGGCTATTAAATCTTACGAACATCATGTGCATGAATTATTTGGCGCAGGCAATGAGAAAGAAGTAAAATATTGGAATGCAGTTGTGCGCCAATTGCTAGTGGCTGGGCTTTTGACTAAAGAAATAGAAAATTACGGCATATTAAAGGTGAGTGATGAAGGAAGGGAATATCTAGAAAAACCCCGCTCATTTATGATTACCCAGGAGCACGATTACGAAAGTAGCGATATTCAGGAGGAAAGCGGAGGTGGAACGGCCGCCGTAGACCCGGAATTATTTAGCATGCTCAAAGACCTAAGAAAAAAGATAGCGAAAAAGAAAAATCTTCCTCCATTTGTTATCTTCCAGGATCCTTCACTGGAGTCCATGGCTATCCACTATCCCATTACTTTGGATGAAATGACAAGCATTCCGGGTGTGGGCACAGGTAAGGCTAACCGCTTTGGTAAAGAGTTTGTTGAGTTGATTAAAAATCATGTGGATGTAAATGAAATTGAACGTCCGGTGGATTTGGTTGTGAAAACAGTGGCCAACAAATCGAAAAATAAAATAGCCATTATTCAGAGTATCGACAGGATGATACCTTTGGACGATATTGCCAAATCAAGAGGTTTGGAAATGAGTGAATTGATGAC
>JAGXIO010000210.1 GCA_024635555.1 Saccharicrinis sp. | reverse complement strand
TTCGTTGTATAATTCTTATAGCGTAACAAATAAATAATTTTCTCAGATATGAAACGAGCCATGAGAGTTGTCTCTCACAAAGGAGAATGATTGTAATGGCGAGTTCCATGTGGCAAAAAAAATCAATTATAGACACATGAAAAAAAACAATAGTAAAGAAGGTATTAGCCGAAGACGTTTCCTGGGTAATTCAGCACTTGCTGCCGCAGGATTTACCTTATTACCAAGCTCCGTTATTAGTGGCATAGGTCATAGGGCACCGAGCGATAAGCTTAATATTGCCGCGGTAGGTGTTGGTGGACGGGGCTTTGGTGTACTTAAAGCCATGGAAAGCGAAAATATTGTGGCTTTATGTGATGTAGACTGGAAATATGCCAAGGGCTGCTTTGACTATTTTCGAAATGCAAAAAAGTATTGGGATTGGCGAGTGATGTTTGACGAGATGAAAGACTCCATTGATGCTGTAGTGGTTGCTACCGCTGATCATGCACATGCCATTATTGCTGCACATGCCATTACACTTGGTAAACATGTTTACGTAGAAAAACCTTTGACTCACACTGTTTACGAATCAAGGTTGCTAACTAAGCTGGCTTCAAAATACCAGGTTGCTACGCAAATGGGTAATCAGGGTGCTTCAGGCGAAGGTGTAGCTCTTTCAACAGAATGGATTCAGAATGGAGAAATTGGGGAAGTAACAAAAGTAGAAGCTTTTACGGATCGTCCCATCTGGCCGCAAGGTCTAAACCGACCTGAGGAAGTGCAGCCAGTACCGGATACTTTAAATTGGGATCTGTTTGTCGGACCAGCAAAAATGAGACCTTACAATGCCATTTATACGCCATGGAACTTTAGAGGATGGTGGGATTTTGGTACCGGTGCTTTAGGTGATATGGCCTGCCATATTTTACATCCGGTATTCAAAGGGCTGAATTTAAGCTATCCAACCAAAGCACAAGGCAGTTCAACGCTTCTATTAACCGATGCGGCACCTGTTGCTCAACGTGTAAAACTGGTTTTTCCCGAACGTGCTAAAGCTGGTAAAGTAAAAATGCCTGAAGTAGAAGTTCATTGGTACGATGGTGGATTACAACCCCTAAAACCTAAAGGCTGGCCTGCAGGTCGCGATATGAACAACAGTGGTGGTGGTGTACTATTTCATGGTACCAAAGATACTTTGATTTCCGGTTGCTATGGAAAAGATCCATGGTTACTTTCGGGTAGAACACCCAACGTACCCAAAACCCTACCGCGCATTTCAATAAGTCATGAAATGGATTGGGTACGTGCTTGTAAGGAAACTGCTAAAAACCGCGTAGAAACCTTGTCTCCATTCAGCCAAGCCGGACCCTTCAACGAAATGGTGGTCATGGGTGTATTAGCTGTAAGACTTCAGGCCTTAAATAAAGAATTGGAATGGGACGGTTCTAATATGCGCTTTACAAACATTAATGATGATGAAACCATCAAAACTGTTATAAAAGATGGCTTCAAGATTCATGATGGACATCCAACCTTCAATAAGGACTGGACGCAGCCAATCAATGCCCGTCAATTTGCAGCGGAGTTAATTAAACACACTTATCGTAATGGATGGTCATTACCCGACATGCCTTTATAACTAATTTATATGCCTAAAAATCATGAATAACCGCAAAATGAAACATTTATTATTTCTCACAATTGTTCCAGCCTTTCTATTGGTGCTATCCTGTGCACAGCAACCAACCGGATTCAATCAATTAACGAATAAGGAAAAGTCAGATGGTTGGCAACTTATTTTCGATGGTCAAACATCCAACGGCTGGCGAAGTTATGGAAAAGAATCTTTTCCTACCGGCTGGGTAGTTCAGGATGGCACACTTTCCTGTATGGGATCCGGACGTGGAGAAGCAGGAGCAACTGAAGGCGGAGATATCATTTATAAAAAACCTTTCTCCAATTTTCATCTTAAGTTAGACTGGAAGATATCAGAAGGTGGTAACTCAGGAATATTTTATCTGGGACAAGAATCTCCTGACTTCGACTTTATCTGGAAGACAGCCCCTGAAATGCAGGTTCTGGACAATAAAAAACACCCCGACTCCTTTCTGGGAAATGAAGGAAACCGAAAAGCCGGTTCCTTGTATGATTTAATTCCTGCAAAACCTCAAAATGCTAAACCTGCCGGGGAATGGAACTCTGTTGAAATTATTTGTTTTAAAGGAACCGTCGTTCACATAATGAATGGAGAAACCGTTTTGGAATACCATTTATGGACTCCTGAATGGAATGAATTAGTAGCAGGCAGCAAATTCCCAACATTAAACGAAAACTGGGCGAGTGTAGCTTCCGAAGGATATATTGGTTTACAAGACCATGGTGATGATGTATGGTTCAGAAATATCAAAATTAAAGAATTATGAAAAAAAATATAATCGCAAAAACTATTGCTTTTGTTGGTATTTGTATGGTAATTTCAGCCTGTGCACAACCAGTAAAAAAAGAAATTGGTTTGCAGTTGTGGTCGGTTCGTGACGACATGAAATCCGATGCTTTTACTACTATTAAAAAAATTGGTGATATGGGCTATTCGTTCATTGAGGCCGCCGGATACAATAATGGTCAGTTCTATGGCATGCTTCCACTAGAATTTAAAACACTGCTAAATAATAATGGTATTGAATTCCTTTCCTCTCATACAGGTAAGGCATTGCCTGATTCTGCAGAATGGGAATCAACAATGGCCTGGTGGGATACATGTATTAATGCACATGCAGTAGCAGGTGTGAAATATATTGTTCAACCCTTTATGGATAAAAAGGGGTATGGATCATTGGAGGATCTTAAAAAATACTGCGACTATTTTAATGCTGTGGGTGAAAAATGCAATGCTAAAGGCATTCGATTCGGATACCACAATCATGATAGAGAGTTTCAAGAGGTGGATAGCATTATTCGTTATGATTTCATGCTTCAAAATACCAATCCTGAAAAAGTCATGTTTCAAATGGACGTGTTTTGGATTATGAAGGGTGGCCAAAATGCTGTGGATTATTTTAATAAGTACCCCGGACGCTTTGAGTTATGGCATCTAAAAGACGAAAAAGAACTGGGAGAAAGTGGTACTATGGATTTTGCATCCCTGTTTGCCAATAGAAAGGTTTCCGGAATGAAACACTTTATTGTGGAAGTGGAAAAGTATACTTTCGAACCGCTTGTAAGTGTGCAAAAAAGTTATGAATACCTTATGAATGCCGACTTTGTAAGTAAATAGTCTTATTGTAAATCTTTTTGAGGCTGTTCAAACATTTAGTTGGACAGCCTCCTTTTGTTTCCTATTTCCCAGTAGGTATTTTTCCTAATCCATTGCTTCCAATCGATAGTTGTTTTGCGAAACTTATGCAGTTGTTAACTATTCTAGAAAAGCTTTTTCCCTTCCAATTGTTAGGCTGTAAACACCGATTCTAGTGGCTGAAAATAGATGTATTTACCCACTGACCTTAATTTAGTTTAACGCTAGATAACAGGAGGTTTTTTCTAAAAAACATAATTTTCTGTGTGGAATTACCAATTGCTAACACAATGCTATTTGTCAATCAGCTTGATGTGAATCCTCGTTACTCCTATTTGTAACCGGATTCCTCTGCTAACTGAAGGTTTTTGGATAGTTTTGAGCGGTGCGTTTTTGAAGTGATGACTTTGGCGTGAATGTTTGGTAGATTTTAATCTTGATACGATACTCTCGAAATGTTTCGTTAATCTCATTCTTTTTTAAAATGTTGGTGGGTTTTAGCATTGAATGGTTTAATAGGTGAATTTAATTCGAAAAAAATGAAAAATTTGTTTTTTGTACTTCTTTGTTTTTTAGCAGGGTGTAAAATGGCTAAAAATGATTTTAACCACAATGATGTGGTTTGTCAATTGGATTACAGCAAATCGAAAGTGATAGATTCACTAGACAAGATGGATGTTAATGAAGGCTTCCCTCGCACCGTGAAAAAAGGTGAATCCGCTTGGGCGACCACTGGTGTTGGTGGATGGACATCGGGTTTTTATCCCGGCTTACTCTGGTATTTGTATGAGTATTCAGGCGACACAGTTCTGCTGGAGAAAGCACAATGTTATACTGCCCGTTTGGAACCGATTCGCAAGCTTGCATGGAATACCCACGACCTTGGTTTTATGATGTATTGTGGTGTTGGAAATGGGTTTCGGGTTACAGGGAAACCGGAATATAAGGAATGGTTGCTTCAAACAGCGGACTCCTTGGCTTTGCTTTTCAATCCCAAAGTGGGAACCACTTTGTCGTGGCCTTGGATGAAAAAGCGGAAGGGATGGCCTCATAACACCATTATTGATAATATGCTCAATTTGGAGTTGCTGTTCTGGGCTTCCAAAAACGGAGGAAACCCCGATTATTATGATATGGCTGTGTCGCATGCCCAAACGACGTTGAAGAATCATTTTAGACCCGACAATAGTTCTTATCACTTGGTGGTGTACGATGACAAGACGGGACAAGTGTTGCAGAAGATAACAGACCAGGGTTTTGCCGATGAATCGGTCTGGTCGCGTGGGCAAGCTTGGGCTATTTATGGTTTTGCCATGTGTTACCGCGAAACTGGTTTGACCGAGTTTCGTGATGCCGCCATTGGTATGGCCGACTATTTTTTGACTCACCTGCCAGATGATTATGTACCATATTGGGATTTTAAATTGCCGGATGTGAATGGTGAAGAGAGAGATGCTTCAGCCGCAGCGATTGCCGCTTCCGGGTTGATCGATCTGGTGAAGCATTTGGAGGATCCGAAACTAAAATCAAAGTACCTCTGTGCAGCTGGTGAGATCTTGGCATCCCTCTCCTCAGATGGTTACATTTCGCATAACACCATGGCTATTCTTGATCACAGTGTGGGAAGCAAACCTCATGATAGTGAAATTGATGTTCCAATTATATATGCCGATTATTATTATGTTGAAGCTCTGACGAGAATGTTGCAGTTGGAACGTCAAAGCGATTAAGCCTTTTGAAAGTTTTATTATTGAAAGGAATTACTGTTGGTAAGTTTGTATCCATTTGAGTTGAATTATTTGCTTTCTTTTTTTAATCTGAAGTCGTATGATTACTTTTTTTAAACACTTGAGTCATAAGATTATATTATTTGCCATTTGGCTTACAATATTCTCTTCTTGTTTTTTGATAACATTATTAAGTCAGGAGCACCCAGTGGGCCTTATCAAGGCCGATAAGTTGCAGGAAGTTAGGCAAAAGATTTTGTCCTCGCCGTATGATAAGGTGCTCGAGCTTATGCGAACTGACGAAAATTTATTGAGTAATAATTTGACCTCTGTTTACGATCAGGAAACCTTAATCCGCCTGCGGTCTTATCTGTATTTATTAACGTCAGATGAAGGGTGGGGAAGTGGCTGTTTTAATGCCATAGAGGAACTTTCAAAAGATACTCTGTTTGTTAAAAACCCGATGTCGTTTGGCTTAACACGTGCTACCATTCTGCGGAGTGTGTCACAAGCCTATGATTTTTGTTATGATGGATGGTCGGAGAATCAACGGATTTTTGTTGCGAATATGGTTTTTGAGCTGATGCAAACGGTGAATGCCAACATGGGGCCTCAGTCCAATAACAGGCTGGAAAGCAATTGGATGGGTGTGCGTTATGGCAGTGTAATGTTTGCGTCCATTGTTTTGAACGATGAGCTGAATGCCTCACTGGGGCGTAAGAAAATATTGAATGCTTATACCTGGGATGTTAAAGAGCGTTTGAAGGATCATGTTCGGGCCAGCTATACCTCTCGGGGGTGGTTTGTGGAAAGCATGGGCTATCAGTTTTACGATGGTTCTTTCGTATGGCCGGCTTTAATTGCCTTTCAGAATTCTCTTTCTCCTGAGTTGGTGGATTTTAAAAGTTTCGTTCCAGAATTACTCGAGGGTTACCGGCAAAATGTAACCGGAACGGTAGCCATTAATACAGGAAAAGGAATGGGGATTAAAGCAGATCTGGCAGATGATAATCCTATGGCTGGCTTTCAAGGTTGGGCCTTCTGGCAAAGGCTACTAAGTGAAGAGGACTTAAATGCGGTGCGCTGGATGCATCAATATCTGCTCAAACCTCAGGCTTTCAAAAATAAATCGACCGATTTGTTTTATTCAATCTTATATGCTGATTCACCACCAAAAGATTATAATCCTGCTTCAGAGGGGTATCTCAATTACTGTGAACCAGAGCAAGGAGTAGTCATGTTTAGAAACCAATTTATGGATTCAACAGACATTGTGGCCACTTTTAATACTTCTTCAAAAAGATATGGGGGCCATGCTGGACCGGACAATCTAACGTTTCGGATTACTGGATTGAGTAATATCTGGGTCTTAGGAGGTGGCCGAACTGACGATCCCAACGGTCAAACGAACCTGTTCCCGTCACAGGAGCAAATCCTGCGTGGTAAGAGTTGGGTCGAGGGGCATCTGGATCATTATGGGTTTGAGGGTAGTGATGGCTCGGGGTATGCTATTGGCTCCGGTAGTTGCCTGGGGGTAAATGAGCACCGGCGGTTGATGATGGCAGACTATTCTGGCCGGAGTGGAGCAAAGGCAGTTTTTATTATTAAAGATATTTCAGAGAATGGCAAGGTTTGGCGGGTGCATACACCAGGGTTTAACAGGGTTGAACTTACCAGCGATGGTGCACTGGTGATTGCTCCCAATGGCAGTTCCATGAAGATTACGGTTCCGGGGATTGTAAAGCCAAATATTCAGCTGAGAAAAGTTCGATACGGAGGGGAAACCCAAAGAAATAACCCGGGACTCATTTATAATGGGGAAGCCTGGTATGATAACCTTTTGATCGATATTCAGGTTGAGGGCGATGTTTTGGTGGTTATGACTATGCAGGAGGCAGATATTACGCATCCTAGTGTTATTGGTGGTCAGCAATCCAGAATCATTAAAGTTGGCGATTATCGTTTAAAGATTCCTTCATTAAAACTATGATTAATATTTAATGAAGTACTCTAAATAGTTAATGATGAAACGAAACGTGGTAATTTTTTATAGTATACTTCCGTTGCAACTACCGGATTTACACTTGCCAGTATGTATTTATTTTCTGCTATTCAGGAGTTAGGGAGCACTCAAATTTTAATCGATCAGGTAAAGAGTAGCCTTAATGTCATTGCAGATGTGGAGGTTTTGGTTGCTTCCGAACCGTACCTGGGATATGATATTTGTGGGATGCAACCCTGTTTGCGGAACCATGGTTACTCGGTTGGCTATATAGCTGCTTTACCTTCTAAATGCTAAAATTACATGTTTTAAGCATCAGAAGCAAATTGAAAAACGTACTTGATTTAATATCTATACGAATGATACGATTAGTTTATGGAATGAAAAGACATCATAGAGTTGACAATAATGGTTTTAAAAAAAAACATACGATGAAGAGTACACCGAAATTTTGGCTAAAAGGAGGGGGGATGTTTTTTCTCCTCTTATTGATTATGTCCTGCAAAGATTCTGCAGAATCTGTGGTGAATGTTAGGACTTTTGGGGCTGGCGGGGAGAAGAATCAAAAGGTTACAAAACAACTACAAAAAGCCATTGATCAATGCTATGGAAATGGTGGCGGGCGAGTGTATTTTCCACCTGGGGAATATCTTTCGGGAACGTTGGTTTTGAAAGATAACGTGACCTTGTATCTGGAGGCCGGGGCAACCCTTTATGCCAGTCAGGATACCAATGATTATAAAAACGATTTTGTGGTAATTAAAAGCGATGACTCCGGAAAATTGGGGGCAGGAGAAACCCCAGTCTTTATTTATGCAAAAGGAGCCCGGAATATTGGGATTCAGGGAAAAGGAACCATTCACGGACAGGCTTTACGCACCTATGAAAATCTAAAAAAGGTTGATGGCTTTATTGAAGAGGAGACCCAAAAGGCCAAGATAGCAGGGGTGGAAATGAAAATGTATTATAAGGTGCCCCCTTTTGTGTGCATGATTTTCCTTGAGAGTTGTGAGCAGGTTACTATCCGGGATGTGTCCTTGATTGAGTCAACCGACTGGACTCTCCATTTTAAATGGTGTAACAAAGTGTATGTCGATCGTATTTATGTGGAATCGAGCCTGACTGCAGGGGTTAATGCCGATGGGATTGATATTGATGGTTGCATGGACGTTGTTGTAAGTAACTCGATTATTTCAACCGGTGACGATGCCATCGTACTCAAATCAACCATGACGTATCCTGATTACAGAAACTGTGAAAATGTTACGGTGACAAATTGTGTGTTGACCTCCACTTCAACGGCCTTGAAAATTGGCACTGAGAGTTATGGTGATTTTAGGTACATTACTTTTAATAATTGTGTAATCCGGAATTCCAACCGTGGTTTGAGCATCGTGGTGCGCGATGGGGGAACGGTTGAAAATGTCACCTTTTCGGATATCACTCTGGAAACCGACCGGAAACACTTCAACTGGTGGGGCAATGGCGACCCCATCTGGCTGGTGGTGAAAAAGCGGTTCCCCGATTCAAAAATTGGAACCATCAGGCATGTCACCTTCAGCAACATCATTGCACATGGCCAGGGAACCAGTAAGCTGGAAGGATATCCTGGGTATCCGCTTGAGAATATCCGCCTGGATAATGTACAGATTCACATGTATCCCGAGGATTTCCCCGATAAGCGTGCCGATGACGCCTTTTATGCTTCCGATGTAAATCTTCTGAGCTTACAGGATGTGTATGTTACCTGGAATGGCGAGCCGGAGCCGGCCTGGCGCAATGCTTTTTCGTTTAATCAGGTGAATCGCCTGCATCTGGATGGTCTGCAGGGAAACCTTCCGCCTTCAGGAAAGGGTGCTTTTATTGAACTGGAAGATGTAAAGGATGCCCTGATTGAGAGATGCTGGCTCAATAAGGGTACAGGTGTCTTTTTGCAACTCAATGGTTCCGGTAATGCATCGGTGGTAACGGATAATAATTATCTGCAAGATGTTCATCAGTGAATAAAAACTGTAAATGGAGGAGAATCGTCGGTGCTATCCGGTCAATATTGAAAAAAAACGAACAATGCAAAATAATAACTTAAGAGCTTTGCATGTGAGAAAAACAATGTATTGATTCTGTTGTGTTCTGTGTTGGTTTATCGATAACCATGGAGCGGTGTATTACAAGGATTGTTTCATTGTGCTTTAAATTTCCGCAATACGATGGTGTCTGACTGCAAGTGGATGATTGATAAGGAAGTACGATTTTTTTTAAAATGGGATGCCATCAATAGCTTTAACGCATTTTGATAGCCTCTTCTATGGAATTTGGATCAAATATCCGACCGATGTTTCCAAATCATACACTTTGGTAACCTGCTTCTCCTTTGTTGTGGTATTATTTATTTAGTTTTGGAAATTAGTTAAAAAATATATTTTTTAAGAAATTAGTTATGATTAAGGCTGTGATGACTTTACTGATATGCTTGGGTGTATTCAGTGTGTTGGGTCAAAATTTGGAGCAAAAAGGATATATTGGAAGTCGCCAACTCTATTATGGAGTAGCTTATTATCCTGAGGTTTGGAATCTGAAAGGGGTTGATGAGGATATTCGTCAAATGAAAACTTTTAATATCAATGTTGTGCGTATGGCTGAGTTTTCATGGGCACTCATGGAGCCCGAAGAGGGGCATTTCGATTTCGGTTGGCTTCATCAAATCATTGAAAAATTACATGCTGAGGATATAGATGTAATTCTGGGAACACCTACTGCAACGCCTCCCATTTGGGCTGCTGAAAAATATCCTGAAATTTTTGTGGTGGACGATAATGGCGTGCGCAGAGGACATGGTGGGCGTCGTAATTGTAGTTATACCAGCACAAAGTATAGGGAGCTTTCAGAAAAGATATGTACAGCAATGGCCAAAGAGTTTGGAAAAAAAGCGGGCGTGATTGGTTGGCAAACCGATAATGAGTTTAATCTAATTTATGATTATAGCGATGAAACTAAACATTTGTGGCATCAATGGTTGAATGAAAAGTATGGTCATATTGATAGTCTGAATCTTGCCTGGAGAACAAATCTTTGGTCACAACGTTATGAACGTTTCGATCAAATCCCTATGCCGGAATCTAATATTTGGCACCATTCATCCTTACGATTTGAATGGGGGAATTTCTCCAACCAGCAGATTATTGATTATCAGCAAATACATATTAAGGCCATTAGAGAATATTCTAACCTACCAATTACCCATGATGGAATGCCGGGACAAATTAAAAATTATCCCGGGTTGTTTGAGGATTTAGATTTTATGGCGGTAAATTGTTACCATGGTTTTCAGGCGTATCCCCGATGGCAAACGAATTACGACCGGATGAGGGGATATGGTAAAGGCATGCATTGGCTTTTTGAAACAGCTCCTAATTATTCTGGTGGTGGAAATGAGGGACAAACCTGGTTTTTGCATCAACCGGATGGCGCATTCAGAGCTGTTACCTGGATGAACTATGCTATGGGCGGACAGGGGGCATTGTTTTGGTTGTGGCGACAACAACCGGCAGGTCAGGAGATGCCTCATGGTGCTTTTCTGTCGGCCTGGGGACAACCTGCTGCTAATGCCGATGATTTGAAACAAATGGGTGCTGAGCTTAAGAAATATTCTAAGTTATTAATGGATGCTCCTGTTGAAGAGGCTCGTGTTGCGCTTTTTTACTCTCATGTTAACGATTTGGGACTTAGGATCGAAAATTCTAGTAATGGGATTAGTTATTATTCCGACTGGACAGAAAATTTTTATTCTCCTATTAGTGATGCTTTTATCCATCGCGATGTGATTCATGAATGGAGTGATATTGAAGGGTATGATGTTATCATTTTACCGTTAATGCCTATGGTGTCGCGTGAGTTAAGTGCTAAATTAGAGAAATGGGTGAATAATGGCGGTATCTTGATAGCAGGGCCAATGACCGCTTATCGTAACGCAAGCTGGGCTGCTCATACTGATAAAGCGCTGGGTTGGTTTGAGGATTGGACCGGGATTAACATTGTGTCCAGAATACCGGTCGATGATTATCAGAAAGATGGAAAACCCTATGCAATGGTCTCCTTTGAGAATCAGCTTAAATCACTTCCGAATGCTGCTTGTTCTTTCTGGAGTGAGGCATTGTCAAGTAATACCGGAAATGTGTTGGCAAAATTCAGAAATGGCATGCATAATGATATGCCTGCAATTATTGAAAATAAGGTGGGTAAAGGTAAAGTGATCTTTTTAGGAACTTATCCTGGGGAAAAGGCTTATCAGCAGTTGGTTGTTGATGATGCTCGGAAGAAAGATATCCAGCCACTTGCTTCAGGAGACTCAGGTATTCTTGTGGTATCCCGAATAACACAAAATGGCAGTCGGTTTTTATTTGTAATTAACATAGAGGATAAAACAAAAAAACTACATTTGGAAAAGGGTGATTACGAGGATGTGTTTACCGGAAGGAAAGTTGGAGAGTCTTCTATTTCACTTATGCCGTTTGAAGTGCTGTTACTCAAGAAATATTAATAGTATAAAACTTTCATCGAAAATACGAGTATGATGAAATTAACTATACGGAAATTTCTAAAAGCTGTAACTCTACCAATGGTGCTTGTACTTTTAGTTGCATGCAACCCAAAAATAAAGGAAGAGGAAAAGTCATTAACTAAACCCAATATTCTGATTATTCTGGCTGATGATATGGGCTACTCAGATATTGGTTGTTATGGCAGTGAAATAAACACCCCAAATATTGATCGTTTGGCTGCTGAAGGATTACGATTTTCATCTTTCTATAATGCCGCCCGATGTTGTCCAACCAGGGCTTCCCTGCTAACAGGACTGTATCCGCATCAGGCCGGTATGGGTGGGATGACCGGTGGAAATGGAGCTCTAGGATCTTATCAGGGATATCTGAACCGCAACTGTGTTACCATTGCTGAAGTTTTAAAATCGGGAGGATATTATACTGCCGCCTCAGGGAAGTGGCATGTAGGAGAAGAGCGACCAAACTGGCCCACCGACAGAGGATTTGAAAATTACTATGGCCTTATAAGTGGCGCTGCCAATTATTTCGACATTACCAAAAGCAAGAGGCTCGGAGTGTTGAGAACCTTTGCTATCGATAGTATAGAACATCTCCCGCCTAAGGATGGTTTTTACATGACCAATGCCATTACCGAAAATGCCCTAAAGTTTTTAGATATTGCCAGTACTCAAAAGAGGCCCTTCTTTTTATATCTGGCTTATACTGCGCCGCACTGGCCACTCCATGCTTTGCAAGAAGATATTGATTTGTTTCGTGGAACCTATCGGAAGGGATGGGATCAGCTCAGAATGGAACGATACAAAAGGATGGTGCAGATGGGGTTGATTCGAGATCAGTGGGTCATGAGTGGGCGCGACCCTGAGGTAAGTGAATGGAATTCTTTAAGTGAGGAGGAAAAGGATCATATGGATTTGTTGATGTCGATTTATGCGGCACAGATTTATCGTATGGACCAGGGAATTGGACAAGTAGTAGAGGAATTAGAGAAACAGGGAGTATTAGATAATACCTTAATCCTGTTTTTGTCGGATAATGGCGGTTGCCATGAGGGCGGTCCTCAAGGGGAAGATTTCTGGGGGAACTTTTGGGATGGAACCGCACGTCCTGGTTCAGGTGACTCATACCACAATTACGGCAGATCATGGGCAAACCTGAGTAATACACCGTTCCGGATGTTTAAACATTGGGTACACGAAGGTGGTATTTCAACGCCTCTGATTGTCCGCTGGCCAAAAGGAATAAAAGAAACCGGAGGTATTACCCATCAACGCGGGCATATTATAGACATTATGACCACTTGTTGTAATGTGGCAAATGTAGAATATCCTAAATTTTATAAAAATCAGGAAATAATACCGATGCAGGGGAAAAGTCTGGTTCCGTTTTTTGAAGGAATAGAAAGAAAGCAACACGATATGTTATTTTGGAAACACGAGGGCAATGCTGCTGTCCAAAAAGAAGACTGGAAACTGGTTTCCAAAAGCGGTGAAAAATGGGAACTATATAATCTAGAAGAAGACAGAACCGAATTGAATGACCTTTCTGAAACGAACCCGGAAACCAAAATGGAAATGCTTAAAGCCTACTATCATTGGGCTGATGAAGTGGGAGTGATAAAAAAATAGATACCTTGATAATCGGTTTAATCTAGTATTATGGATTGGAAAAACCTTGTTCTGCTGTCTGGTATTCGTTTGGTTAAAGATCAACTGGCTGAGCGGATAAAATAGAAATAAGCGATTGGAGATCCATTGATTTTTTAGAGAATCTGCTTGGTTTTTTAATCAAACATTCATACGTTTAGCAAACGCACAAACATACGATGAATATCGGTTTATCCATGTTGATCAGTTATACGACTAACTACTTAATTGAACCCGCATTATATTATCTTTGTGAGGATATAGTTGCAGAGATTGGTTTCACAACTCCATGAAAATTAAAACACATTGCAGATATGAAAAAAATATTTTTGTCGATCATTGCTTTTTTTTTGCTAGTTCCAATTTTTGCTCAAACACCCAAAAGTAATATTAACCCCGAAAAATTGTGGTTTCCTGATGCTAAGTTTGGCATTTTCGTGCATTGGAAACTTTATATGTCGCACAATGAACGTAAGCAACTTTCTTATGCCGATTTTCAAACCAAATGTTTGGCTGAAGCGGGCAAATTTACGGCTAAGGACTACGATCCTGTTGTGTGGGCCAAGATGTTTAAGTCTTGGGGGGCAAAATATGCGGTGCTCACCACCAAACATCATTTGGGCTTTTCCTTGTACGACTCCCCATACAATACGTTTACGGCTTTAAAATCATCGCCTGCAAAACGCGATTTGCTAAATGACTATTGCGATGCCATGAGAGACGAGGGGCTAAAAGTTGGGCTTTACTTCAGTTTACCCGATTGGTTTCACAAAGATTATCCCACTTTAGAGATGAAGAACAATGGCAAAGAACTAGTTTGGTACGAAAGTGACCTTGTGGCTTGGAAACGTTTTTCTGATAATATGCTGAACGAGATAGCGCATTTGTGTAAAAATTATGGTAGAATAGATCTTTTTTGGTTCGATGGTGATTGGGAACGGAGTGCTGCCTTGTGGCGCAGTGAAGCCATTGCGGACACCATCAATAAATATCAGCCATGGGCTGTTCTGAATAACCGATTGCGCAGTGAAAAAGTTGGCGACTACGGAACTCCTGAAATGGTTGTGCCCGTGGAAGGCAAAAATGATTGGTGGGAGCTGTGCACTACTTTGGGTTACAATTGGGATGGGCCTCAAAGCGAAATGGGGCTTAAGGACCCTTCGGAAACAGTACGTATTCTGAGTGATGTGATATCACAAGGAGGGAATCTTTTGCTCAATGTGAGTCCTGATTACTCAGGTGTTATATCTAATCAACAAATTTCAAAAATGGAAAAGTTAGGTCAATGGGTGAACGACCACTCCGAGGCAATATATAACACAGAAAGAGGTTTGCCTTTAGGATTATTCAGCGGAGCTTCCACTCGAAAAGGGTCTACAATTTATCTCTTTGCTTTCGAAACGGCACCCGAATTGGTATTAAAATATATCGAAGGCGACATTGAGTCTATCACTCATTTAAAAACGGGCAAACAACTTAAGTGGCGCAATATGGACGATTATCACAGCGATCACAACCGAAAAGGCTGGAGATTCATTGCCCTGCCAAAATCCTTGATAGAGCCTTATGCCACTGTTCTGAAAATTACGTTTAAGGACAATGAAGTGAGAATTAAGAACCCTGATGGTAGCTATTTGGATTGGGTCGATTGATGCTGAGAGGGTTTATCGGTAACGGATTGTGGAAATTGTATTTGAGTAATTAATTCTATTGCTTAAATGTAGCTTAGTTATGTGTATCATTTTTTTTTAAGCCTATTTTTTGTGGTTTCTGTGTGCTTCAATAGGGGCTCAGGATTTCTTTGTCCGGCATTTGTTGGCGGCCAACCCTTTTGCTCGATAATTTAACGACCCCTTGTTTGTTAACCCTTCACACAATGAAGATACCGCCACTACTTTTTCAATGAGAGATTGGCATGTGTTTTCAACTACCGATATGCTTAATTCGAAAGATCATGGACTTGCAACCCGGCCGGATTAATTGGGGGCGCATCAACCCTCAGGAAAATTACTCGCAACAATTAATGTTAATACTAACCAAACGCAATGGTGGGAAGTGTCAGACTTCCGCTTAGTTGAGGCAGTCAATTCTGCCATACTTGCCGGTGAGAATGAAATCTCTTTCGCGCTGGTTTCAGGAACAAAGGCCGCTCATGAAGTATGGTTCGAGACCAAAGAGTTAAATAGGGATTGTGGTATTGAATTAAGTTTTAATCCCATAGCCGTTACGCCCGTAACTATAACTCCAGATGGTGGAGTGCTGTCAGAATCCATAGAGCTTACCCTGGCATCTTCAGCTGGACAGACCATTTATTACACGCTGGATGGTTCTGCACCAACTGTAAACAGTTGTAACTCCTTAATTAATACCGGATTGAATAGCGCGTTGAGCCTTTGATAAAAGGCATAATCTATCTATCCCGCTTTTATTTTTATCGCATTGTTATTGTAAGAATTGTATTTTCAACTGTTTTAGTGGAATTGACGATGGCTGAAAAGTTACTCTGGTACGTTTTTACGTGTAGTTTGACACATAATTACGTATGTTATTGGCTTAGAAAAATTATGTTTGTAGTTTAAATAATTTAAAAAAGAATTAAGGGCGATTCGGATAAAGTGCTGTGGGATTTTCATTGTAGTGAGGGTCGGCAGAGCGGTGTCTGGAGTCAAATAGGGGTAGCATCTTGTTGGGAGTTGGAAGGCTTTGGAAGCTATAATTATGGCCCCTCATTCGCAACCGCATCGCTTTAAGTCATCTGGTTCGGTGGCGTTGACTACTAAATTGCTTTTTAAGTTTTAAGTCTGTGTTTGTGAATATTTTGACCATTTTGTATATACGATGTGATTATGAGCTATAAAAATATTTTCTATGTCGGCTTCTTGCTGATATCATGGCAATTGCCAGCCCAGTTTAGGGAGGTACGCACTGAAGCGTTTCAAAATAAAAATGGAATTATCGATCTTTCTGAACTCCTCTTTTGGGGAGGCAATACGGATGTAGTGTCTGCCTTTGCCACCGGACCGAAATCAGATAACCAAAATCTTGAATACCAAAGTATCTTTTTAACCCCCCAAGCCATTGGGATGGGCGGCTATACCAGTGGTTCCGCATATACTTCCACAGCTTTTGATATGATGTTTGAATCGTTGTCGCATCAGTCGGAAGTCGTGAGCGTGGAGTTTGATTACATGTCGGAACAGCTTTCAGGCAATGGCGAGAGTGGTCGTTTAGGCATCGCGTTGCTTTATGATTATCCCGAGCAAGGTCCTCAGTTTGGCGATGTGTATAATAAGGAAGATGAGGCACCTTTTGCACGTCCCGCCTATAATTTGCGGTTGCTTAACGGCACGAGAACCGCCAAACAGGCTTATCTTTTTTATGGTGGAGGGAATGATGTTGCTGGTGAGTTTGAACGTACTGGCAACCAGATATGGTTACCCGGGTTTATTTCAGATCCCGGAGGCGTTTCCCCTGGTAGCCAGGACGATTACCCCAGAGGCCCAGTTAAAATTTGCAATGAAAGTACCGTCTCGGCTTCGGAATGGACACGTTATACATGGATGATTTATCCCGAAAAAATGGAGGTGTATCGTCGGCAGAGTGGCACGGAATCCACTAAAAACCAGTTGCTCATGTCGATGTCCATCCCCTTCATCGATCAACCGGTGAATGATGTCTTGTCGAAACTGTCTCTTTTTCACGGGCTTTTTGTCGACCAATTACCCACACTCTATAATTGGTTCGATGGGTTTGTGGGGCTGCGCTTCTATTTTCGTTCTATTCAGAACGGCTACGTGGCAAATGTTCGTATCAGCACAACTGACAATACTACCAATATGCAAGGTGTTGTTCAAGAACAATCCATATGGGATGAGGTAGGGGTTTTTCCCACGCTTGTGCAGGATGTGTTAAATATCCGTACGACAGGTCGCCAAATGCGCTGTAATATTCTCTCACTAAACGGAAAAACAGAAGTCTCTCAGTTAGTTGACGATGGCCAGTTAGAATTGTCTCATCTGATGCCCGGCATGTATCTGGTTAAATTGAGCGATGTGATAACCGGTGAGGTGCAGCATTTTAAAATACTGAAAAAGTAGTGTTGAAGTTACCCTCGGTACCTTCATCCAAATCTTAAATAGAAATAATAAAAAACAAATTATTTTCGTATGAAAACAATATTTTTAACTGCTTTGTGGATGACTTTAGGTCTTGTTTTGAGCCTTTCTGCCAGCCTGCAAGCACAGGTTTACTGTAACAATTTTAATGAGAATGCTGCCGGTATGGCAGAACGCATCGTGAATTTCTCGGTGGAAAAAACGGGTGCCAACCATGTGATAGATGGCGCCAAACTTTCCTGGGCTTATAACCGGGTAGTGAATTATATCAATACCAACGTTACTGCCAACGCCTCAACACGAGAGTGGATGCCCGAAGGGCTTGGTTATATGTATTATCCGATGGGTAATTTTGTGGGATCCTTCGGTATTGCCATGGCCAGACACAATGTTACCCGTGATATTCGTGAGTTGCCGGGAACAGCAATGATTTATTGGGGCCAGATATTTAGTGTTTTTTTGCTAATTTAATTGTTATGCATAAAGTTTTAGTCGCTTTTTTAAGTTTGATAGTGGTCTCTACCACTTTGTTAAATGCGCAACGGATCATCAATGTTTCCGCCGCAAATTACGACCATGTTATTTATGAGCCTGGTCAGCCGTTTGAGGATAATCAAGACCTGATATTTAGAAGTTCCACTAAGCTGCCTCGTTATCAGGATTTGTTGAAAACCAAAGGTCTTTCCTTTCGCAACAACTTGGTGAATGTGATTGGCAATGACGTTGTAAGTGACCAAAGTGGTGGCAGTATCTCTATGTATTCTTCACCTGTGATGTCGGTTGAAGGAGCCGGAACAGTGTGTAAAATAAATGGCTATTTTCAGGCAGAGAACAGTGAGTCTATTACCTCCGTTTTGTTGTGGGATGGTGGACGTTTTATTGTTGGACGCGACGCTTTTATCGATGTTATCAATTCAGGGTATTTTACCCGGCAGCTTTGGGTTTGGAGTGATGGAACCGGGGTGTTTGAATTGGAAGAGGGGTTTGTGGCCGACCGAACGCTCAATGGCACCACCCCAAAAGGAGTAGGTTCCTTTCGCTTTAATCATTGCAACGTAGTCACGCATTCATCCGAAAGTTTACCCATGGGTTTTCGACCCAATTCCCAAACAGGCATCGCGGTAGTGAACTCTCACTTTGTTTTTGAAGAGACCCCCGGTTCTGTTTGGACCACTAAAACCAATGCTCAGAAATATGCCGGAGGGGTTTGGATGGATGTCTCTATGTCCATCGAAACCGAAACCGATTTGGAAGTCTCCGGTGTCCGAACCATTAGTGATTTTTCGCAGGGAGGCTCCTATACAAATTGGGGCGGGGTAATGATGAAGCCATCAACGGTGATGACCAAGCTGGGAGCTGGGCGACTCGTACTCTCGGGCGATCACGGTTACGATTTGAATACCCGTCATGTGGTACAACAAGGAGTCTTGGAGTATCGTTCCGATCCCTTTACCAATAGCGACAATGCCGGATATGCTATCAATTATAAGAGTTCCTTGATTACCACGCCCAATTTGTATGTGGAAGTGCAAAATGGCGCCGAAGTTTATTTTAACACTCCGCTGTCGCGTGTTCAAGGTTTGGGTTTGTCCGACGCTTCTTTGCTGCGTATTGGCCTTCTTGCCAAGATGACCGCCTCTGAAGTCGACTTTAACGGCACCCTAAAGGTCGAAATCCCGTCCGGACTCATGCTTTTTATGGGCGATACCTTTCAATTATTTCAGACGGGGAGTGGGTCGGGCACTTTTTCGGCCATCGAGTTAAATGATTTTAATGGAGCCATTACCTGGGACACCTCAAAACTTTATTCCGAAGGCTCCATCAGCGTTGCCTCTGGAGCAGTGCTAACCACAGAACTAAATGCGCCGGAAGCTTCTGTCTATCAGATTTACCCATCGCCCGTTGTGCATTTCCTTACCATTGATTGCCAGCAAAGCAAGGCGGCATTTTTTGGGGTGTATGATTTGGCAGGGCGGCCGGTCATTAGCGGTTTATTCAATTGTGGCGATGTCATTAAGCTCGGGCATCTGGGGGCTGGCGTTTACATCCTTAAAATTATGGACGGGCGCAAAAAGGTTCAGATGATCTCAAAATTTGTGAAGCTGTAAAAAATTGCCGAACCGTGCTCCCGTTTAATAAGCGGAGCGGGAGAGTATGGTGTGATTTATATTGTTACACATGATTTGTTTTGGTAGCTTTTATGGCCTAACCTGGCAAACTCTCCCAACCCAGGGACTGAATTCCGAAGCATAAGAAGTTTGGGTTACCCACGATAATGGTTCTAATTGGCGGGAAGCGGCTCCTGCTTTCGATGCCAATTTGATGGGCCGAAACATGTTGGTGATAAAGGATTCATTATTCCTGGTGATTGCCAGTGTATTGGCCTCCAGTTTTAGTTCTTTAGAGTATTTTTCCTGTAAAAGTAAAATGGTTATTTTACTCGTCCCATTCTGCTTTAAAATAGGAATAACTAAGGAAAAATATAAATGAATATTGTTGATAAACAACTATATAATAAATTAATTCAAAATAATCTTTAGTATATTTTTTTTAATATAGCTGTTAGTTTTTTATAAGCGATAGAAACTTGTGCTTCCACTGTTTTGCGAGACAAGTTCATTATTTCGGCAATTTCTTTATAGGATAATTGATCGTTAACCAACATTTTGAAAATTATTTGGCATTGAGGAGGTAATTCGTTTATAGCTTTTTGTAAATATTCTCTAAATTCCTTCATTTCTAAAGAAGTTAATAGATTTGTATCAATATCTACAATATCAATTTTGAAGCAATTTGTATCCGATTGAATTCGAATGGCATTTTTTCGGATTAAATCAATTGATTTATTTTTAGAACAGGAGTACAGGTATGATTGAATATTACGAATACTTTGAAGATCCTTTCTTTTTTGCCATATTGAGACAAAAACACCAGAAACTACCTCTTCGCATGACTCCTTTTCTTTAAGATATGAAAAAACAAAATCACATAATTTGCCATAGTATAAAGTATGAAGCGCTTCAAACGCATTCATATCATCCTTTTCTTGAATTTGCCTCCATAAATCCGTAGTGTAAATATTTGTCATTCCCTTTATATCAAATTGTGTGATAAAGCACTCATTTTTTGTTATCGTCACTTCCGACGCAATTATTTGAAAATTAACAATCAAAAACAACAGTACAGAAAGAAATACATTTTTGTACATTTTTATTTTTTGATGATACACAAATGTACTTGCTCCCTTGGAGAATCTGGAGGAATTAAGTAACGAAATAGTGAGATTGTGGTTACATCCCTTGTTACCTATGGAGTAAAACTAATTCAATTTCAATGTACATTATCATTCTACAAGGTTGAAACCAAACATAAAACCAACTTCTATTACATGTTTTTTTTTCGTTATCTAAAGGAATAAAACCAGGCTTAATTTATTAGGGTAATTATTTTCCGGAATTCGTCGGCTCCCCTGCTGTGCGACAGTTGTATGATCGCGCTTGCCTCAAAAAGCCTGCCGCCGCCGGCAGCTCTGAGCCTCGCATCCGCAACTTTATTGTTCCCTATGTTTGTGTATATCACGCAATCTGTCTTGTCGTCGAGCCCCAATTTTGTTTCCATTATCAACAATGGGCCAAGAAGAAGAAAGTAGGGGATGCACATGGAACACACACAAGGCGGGCGACAAGCTATATGTCGATTTTATCGGGGTAAAGCAGAAGTTATTACCTACACTCAAATTTTATATCAAATAGTTTTCTCCACTAAAGACCGAGAGCAAACCTTAACTAAAAATAGGGATACGCTTTACAAACACATTTGGAGCATTTTGAACAATAAAAAATGTCATTTATACCAAATTGGTGGTGTGGAAGATCATATCCATATTCAAGCACATTGTGGTTGTTTGTTTAGGAGAATTGTCAATCAACGTAGCCGCGGAATCCTTCAATGCCAAAATCAAGGAATTTAGACATCAGTTTAGGGGTGTGTGGATGTAAAGTTCTTTCTGTTCAGACTAACAAAATTTTTTGCATGAAAATAAAAAACAACATTTACACCCATGTTTTGCATCTGATCCAATAACTCCCCGAAGAAGAAAAAATCTAAACAAAAAAAAATTCAATCCGCACGGGCGTTGAACACGCAATTGGCGGATCGAAAAAATGGAAAGTATTCAAAGAAGTATATAGTTGCTGTAAGTTTGGTTTTAACCACAAGGTAGTGCTTATTGCCAGCGGCTTACACAACTATATAAATTCTTTGAATACTAACGCTATAACAATCTAATTTATATAAACTCTATTCAGTTGCAATATCTAAAAATTTGAATATGCTTAGATATTAGATACCTTTATAACTTTTGTAAAGTTCTCGTTTTCAACCTTTATAATAAGAAGTTTGTGAGCTGATTTATAAGGAATAAACGCATTCTCTTCTAAATTTTGCACCGTAGTTAATAATTGTCCTGTTACACTATACACCGAAACAGAGAATTTACCCTTGCACGAAACATTGATTCCATTATTTGAAGCAAATACTTTTACATCTGCTTTTACATCTGCTGTTTCGAATTGCTTAATTATGCTTGAGGTTGGATCAAGATCATAATTTATAATACCATAAGTATGACCAATTTTCATCATGTCTCCAACAACTACAAAAGACGAAAGCACTGTGTCACTTTCTACAGCTAAAATCTGACTATATGTTTCTCCTTCATCATTTGAAACATATACAGCGGTGTCAGCTAATAAATATAATTTATTATCAATGGTTTGCATCATTTTTTTGAAATTACTATTTTTAAAGGCTGTTAATGATGTAGCCTGATCGGTCATAGGAAGAGGTCGAGTTAAAAAACTCTTCCAATTTTCAAGATTGTTCCAAGGAATCACGCTTGAAGTAGTTTTTGCGAAGCCCAATGAATCTAAACGTACGATGTCTTTAATTCCACCTAAAAAATGATAGGTATGACCTGGATTGTTAACACTTACAAGTTTAAAAATAAAATTTGCAGGCGTGCCTGTAGCAATTGAGTAAGAGTTTGCAAATCGGGCAAAAGTATCTCCTTTATTTGAGGAATAATAGAAAGAAGATTGATTCATATCCATAGTTGGAGAATAAAGTATCTGATTTGAGTTTGGAAAATAAAATTGATCATCACCATCGAATGCATTAATTCCCATTGCAATTTTACCGACAGTGACAGTTGAAAAGGTTGCACCGCCATCCAAACTTTTATACAATATTCCGCTAGTGGATGAAATATTCCCTGTTGGAATTACAATGGACAAAGAATTGGGGTCGCTATATTCTATTTGCTCGAAATTATAACCTCCATAAATTGGAACACTACTGGGTAAATTTAGATTTTGTACCCAAGTACCACCAACATATTCATACAATGGTCGATAGTTATCAGTAGTTGCTACAATTGCTAAGCGTTTAACTTTAAAATTCAACAATTTCACTTCTTGGCCTTGTAGCCCGAAAGCAACCCAATCATTTCCTTGTTTTGAAGGTGATACCCATACGCCATCGCTGGTTGCAGCGAATAATGAGTCGTTTTTAATTGTAAGAGCATTAACTTTGATTTCTAATTCAAGCGCATTCGCTTTTTGGATTGAGAAAACATTCATTCCAATTATTAATACTAATAACAAGCTGAGTTTTACTTTTTTCATAACATTTTTTTTTAAATTATTAATTGATTTATTTGAGAACTCATTTGTGAGAATAAAATGAAGCTTTCACGAAAAGTGTGAAAGCTTCATTCGTTTAATCACTAATTTTTAATAAATTTATCTACTACTGGTCTCCCATTTAAATTTTGGGTTCTTACAATGTAGATAGAAGAATTCAATGACTGAACATTGATGGAAGTTTTTTCGGATTGTGCAACTAACGATTTCACAGTTTTGCCATCCAAAGTCAAAATAGAAATTTCCGAACCAACTGCTGCATTAACGATTATTTCTGTACTAGTTATGGTTGGATAACAAATTTTAGCCTGTTCGGGAGTTTGATTTACACCAGTACTTGTTAAGTCGTAGTAGTAAATACCATTTACTGATCTGGTTGAAACATAAAGTTTTGTATCAGTTTTGTCCAAATCGTTTAAATAGTTTCTTGGAGGGCTGGCAATGATATCAATGCCAGTTGCTAATGGAGCAAAAGTGTCACCATTATCATTTGATACCATTACATTGTTTTTACTGCACGCAATATACAATGGACCATTATCATCACCAATAATTCCGTTTACGTACCAGTAATCGGCACCAATAGAATATGATCCATTCCAATTTTCAAAATTGTCATCTGAATAATTCAAACTACCAATACCCCCATTCTCGAAATCACCAGCGATATAGGTGTAATCAACATCTTCAAATTTGCGTTTATGAAATGCACGTGGACTAGAATAATTACCAGCTAATGTATTTGACCAAGTCGCTCCAAAATCGGTAGAAGTAAGTAAATACTGTGCATTGTATTTTGTTTTGTCCAGGCCATAAAGCATATCTCCGAAGGCCCAAATACCAGTAACTACTTTATAAACATCACCGTCGTCATTAGTGGCATATGGATATTGTGTAAAATTATCGCCGCCATCCGTAGAACGCCAGATACCATTGCCCCAGATTGGAACCAAAATAACTGTATTATTAGCTCCATCTTGAATTTGGTCAAAATTTGCAGACGGAACACCCAAAGAAGATAATGATTGTGGGTTGTAGTTAGTTATTACCCAATTTGCACCATCCAACTTATAGAGCTTACCGCAATTTTTGGTAACATCATCACTAGCTACAACACTTACAAAAGCTAATTTTGCAACTTTAAAACTTAAATGTGTAACTTTAATTCCTTGTAGTCCGAAAGGTTCGAAATCGCCACCATTGGCTGAAGGAGAATACCATATACCATCATCAGTAGCAACATAGAGTTTCCCACCATCAATACACATATTGTAAATATCGGTACTGATAGTTCCACCAGCAGTTTTGGCGAGATTTAATTTTTGCCAAGTTTCGGCGGAAAATGCAAGTATTGTGCTTACAATAAAGAACAATACCGAAAAAGTAATTTTTTTCATGGTAATTTTTTTCATGATAATTTAATATTTAACGTTAGAAATAATTAGATATATAATGTTAGACGAAATAAGAAAGAATTACCCTAAAAGTTTAAGATTAAATTTGTATTGCAAAAAGAAATTAATTGACTCTCTAAAGTAATTCTCATCTTATTCGGAGCAGACTCAATTTCGAGTAAAGGTATTACAATATTGAAATATTATGTTACTTTACGAATTTCCCTGTAAAGCTTTTCCCCTGCACATTTTCAATTTGAACGAAATACATTGCCGATTTTAAATCCTGAATATCGATAGATATATTAATATTTTGTGCTTGACTTATTTTCATAACTTTACCTTCTGTATTAAAGATTGTAATTTTTGATCCTATCTCAGTTGTTAATTCCAATTTTGATTTATCAGCAGAAACAATTAACATTAGCTTATTCGTTTTCTGATTTTGCACAGCCGATGTAGTTAAATCAAAACTATATAATCCATCAGTTGTAGTAGAAACATATAATTTTGTTGATGATTTCACCAAATGACTTAAGAAAAATGGTTCATTTGCAGGTCTAGGCACTGACGATGGTATCACAATGCCTGTTCCTACAGGCTCAAAGGTGTCACCGTTATCGTTGGATACATATACATTATGGGCACTACACATGATGTAAAGTGGTCCATCATCTTCACCGATAATCCGACGATTATTCCAAAAATTTTCGCCAGAACTTATAGAAGCTCCCCAATTTGTGCCTGCGTCATCCGAAAACCAAACTGCTCCCAGGTTTCCAGTACCACCTGCCCAATAGAGATACGGCATTCCATCCACACTTCGTTTGTGCAATGCCCATGGATTAAAAAAATTGGCTACAGGTTTATTATTCCACGTGAGACCATAATCTTCTGAATAAATCAAAAATTGCATATTAAAATCCGCCTTATCTGTTCCGTAAATTTTAGTATCACCTGGAAATGTATAAATACCGGAAATTTTTTTGTATAGTATACTGGTATTATTAGGACAAGATGTGCAAGTTTCATAGGCAGATACTGTCCATGTATCGCCTCCATCTGGTGATCTCCAAATGCCATTTCCCCATGTTGGCATAACAATTACGGTTTCCCCATCATTCTGAATTTGAGCAAAATTAATAAGATTGTCCAGTACTGAACCAAATATAGCCAGTTTCGTAGGATTAAAATTTGTATTAACCCAAGCAGTGCCATTGTATTTGTAAAGCTGAAGTGTTTTCTTTGTTGCATCGTCCGAAGCTGTTTCAACTGTAACAGCCAGTTTTAGAACACCTAAATTCATCAAAAACACCCGTTTACCTTGAAGTCCATAAGCTGTCCAATCGCCACCATTTGCACTAGCTGATTCCCAGATTCCATCATTTGTAGCAACATATAATTTACTGTTATCCAATGCCATTTGATACATATTCTTATCAATATCGCCACCGACACTACTCGTCAAATTCATTTTTTGCCACTGAGAAAAACAGAGAGTTAAACTCATTAAAAAGAGCACACTTAGAATAGTAAGTTTTTTCATAATACATTTTAATTTAAATTGTTAATAGTGATTGAAAGTTTATAGTTATATGTTTTGTATTCGATTTTACCTGAAATGTTTTTAAACTCATTGGTTTATTATGATTTTTCAGAAATTCAACATAAGCCCTTTCATTGGTATCATGTATTTTAAGATGTCTATCCTATAATGAATAATACAGGGAATAATACAAGCCCACTTTCAAACTCTGTTTATGAACGGAAGTTACAATTTTTTTTAGCAAATCATTACAGAATTGTGTATTTTTTAACTTTGTAATCTGTGTATTTTGAAGGCCATATACAAAAACCATCGTGATGTTTGGTAACAATGACTATATATTAAATTCCTGCTGCTTGGGCAGCCCAACACCATTGGTCCGTATCTAAATCGTTTGGATTAAACGCTTTGATATCCAATGTTCCATCGCTCCATTTTTTTATCATAAAAAGTGTTGTTGCCAATAAAAAATAGATATAGATATTTCTTTTGTCTACCTAAAGTTATTTAAGCATAAGTTATAGATTATCAGTTTATTAATTATTACAAACGTACTTTAACTGACCGCCGAGATAGAAATGTAATTGAAGAGGTTAAAAATGAAACTATAAAACTGATGGATAGCTCTACTGTGAACTTGTGTTTGAGCTTTTTTGATTAGGCATAGTTCCGAACAGCTAAAAGCGGGTTAAAATTCACAAACAAAGATGCAAAGAAAGCTGGACTGGTAGGTAAGATATTTAGGTTGGTAACCGTATACAAAGAAGATGAGAATAAGGTAATCTACCTTTGGAGCTAATTCGTAGGGTATATTGCAAAAATAAAACAGCGTTTAGTTATATTGTCAGAAATATAGACGATTTATTTGCAAACATCAACTTTTTTGAAAACTTTCGTTCGGCTGTGAAATTTTTATCTGAAAAGAACATTACTTTACATCTTTCAATTAATACATCAAATCATTAGCTCCTGGTTAACAGTATTTTTAAATCCTTCTTATAAGCATTATTAGAGAAATTTGATTGCGTGACGATTTTAATTTTCAATTTAGTGTATATATGTTGTATACTGCCAATTTTAAACAAATTACTGTATTGATATTCCTTATTAACCTGAAAAATGCATGTATTTTTCACTTTCCGCTATCATAGGCGGAAAGCCGAAAAAGTTCAAGTAGACTTTTTCGAGGGTTAACCCTCGATTCTGCTTAGGCAGAATCGGCCTTTGGTGCCCTATTCATAAAATTTATGAATAGGGCAGGTTAAAACTTACACAAAAGATAAAATCTTTTGTGTAAGTTTTAATTTTGATTAAGGCAATTAAATCTAATTTTCGTCGTACAGTTGATTTCAAATGTAATTCAAACAACTATCGTTAACCATTACTCTCAATAAATCTATAATTCAGTAAACAATTAAAGTATCAATTTTATGAATCTTAAAGAAAAAATAAAAAAAATGCATCAAACCTGGAGAGTGCTGCTTTCAGTACTATTTTTATGCAGTGTATTTGCAACGAGTGCTTATTCGCAATCCAAAACCATTACCGGAATTGTTTACGACGAAAAGGGTGAAACCATTATCGGAGCAAACGTTGGGGTAAAAGGTAAAACAACCGGGACAATAACTGATGTTAACGGTAATTTCAGTTTGTATGTAGTGCCCGATGATATACTTGTTGTTTCCTATATCGGTTACAATACAGAGGAAATAAAAGTGAGTACTAATAACTTTTTTGAAGTACCCCTCACAATAAATGCACTAAACTTAGAGGAAGTAGTAGTGGTTGGTTATGGAACGGTAAACAAACGAAGTTTTACCGGTTCGGTATCCTCTGTGAAATCGGAAGACCTTACTGCGCTGAAAAGCATATCTCCCACTAAGGGTTTGCAGGGAAGAGCCACCGGAGTGTATGTGAGTACTGAGTCTGGTATGCTTGGTGCGCCTACAAAAATCAATATACGTGGAATTAACTCTATCAATGCAGGAACTTCTCCCTTGTGGATTATCGATGGAGTACCTATATATTCAGGTAGCGGATTGGAAGCAAGTTCGAACACGGTGTCACAAGACCCCATGTCTATGATTAATCCCAATGATATTGAGACCATGGAAGTGCTGAAAGATGCAGCTGCTACTGCTATTTACGGTTCGCGTGGTTCGAATGGGGTAATTATCATCACCACCAAATCAGGTAAAAAATCAGCTAAAAAAGGAGATATCAATGTGGATTATAATACTGGATTCAGTGATTTAACCCGTACGCCGTCTCAGGTTGGATTTACCAGCACAGAACAATGGATAGCTCTGGCCGACAATGCCATTCAAAATCAATCGGGCATACCTGGTGCTTTTTTTCAACCTTCGCAAACTTTAGATCCAGGCAAAGTACCTTTCTCGCCTTTATCCCGCGAAGAGGCATTGGCTACTAACTCTAATTGGTTCGATCAGGTAGTGCGAACTGGTCAGTATCATGATGTCAACATGAACATGTCCAAAGGTTTTGAAGGTGGTTCCGTATATACTTCATTTAATTATCGTACAGACAAAGGCGTGTTAAAAAACAACGATATGGATCGTATAACAGGTCGTATGAATGGTGAATTTGAAGCCATGAAAAATTTTACGGTAGGAACAAATATGGCGTTTTCGTACTCGCACAATAACCGCGTTAAAACTGGTTATACAGGTTCCATAGGAGGTGGTGGCGGAAGAACCGGTGCTTTTGAAGCAGCGAACCGCAATGCCATGCCATGGATGCCTATTTACGATAAAGAAAATCCCACAGGTTATTGGAGTGCCCGTTCGGGCAACTTAGCTGCCAACAACGACCGTAGATTTTTGCAGAATTATGTAGATCAGTACCGTATTATAGGTAATTCTTTTGCTGAGTTTAAAGTGGTTGCAGTAAAAGGTTTGTCGGCACGTACCGAGTTCGGGGTGGATTATATCAATAATTCGTCGGTTGATTGGCAAAGTGAATTGGTGACAGAAGATAGCAAAAGTTTCGCTATGGACCAAAACAGTACACGCCGTGTAATTAATTACAATGCATATTTAAAATACAACAATTCTGTTGGCATACATTCATTCAATTCTGTATTAGGTACAGAGTCGATGCGAATGATGGGCTGGGAACGTAAGATGGAAGCAAAAGATTTGAAAGGAAATTATCCGCAATTAGGAGAGCTTCCGGGAACACTGCTTTCGATGAGCTCAAGATGGTCGAATGAGGATTATTTACGTTCCTATTTCTTCCGTGCTGATTACCGTTTACTTGACAAATACGTTGTGGCTGTAAGCTATCGATTGGATGGTTCTTCCAAGTTTTATGGAGCTGATAAATGGGGTCAATTTGCCGCACTTTCTGGTGCTTGGTTGATATCAGAGGAGAATTTTTTCAGTTCAATGCGCCATACCATCAATCAATTGAAACTCAAAGGAAGTTTTGGTCAAACCGGTAATAATTCTATAGGTAGTAATAAATTCTCTACTAATTATACCAATAAAAGTTCATTACGTTATGGCGACGTTCAGTATATAAGTTCTGGTACAGAGGTATCTAATCTTGGAAATAGAGATTTGACTTGGGAAACGACCATCAATTATGATGCAGGTATAGATTTTGGATTATTAAACAATCGTATCTCCGGTTCTTTAGAATATTATTACAAGAAAATATCCGACATGTTACTAGAGGTTAGATTACCCATCTCAACAGGTATAGGAGATAATAAAATATGGGATAATATTGGTGATATGGCTAATTATGGTGTCGATTTCAATGTAACCAGCATCAATATTGATAAAAAGAATTTTAAATGGACAACGACCCTTAATATTTCTTCAAATGATAATAAGGTATTAAGTTTGACTCCCGAAGTAAATAAAGGTGGTAAGGGTGTAGGATACAATTCAGGAACAAGAAACGTAACTGGCAATAAAATGGGGGCATTCTTTATGGCCGATTATGCAGGTATCGACCCCGACAAAGGCGTGGAAATGATTTGGGAAATTGACCAAACCGAGTACAATGCAACTGGTAAAACGATTAAAACAGGAAGAAAAATTCCTGCTACACAAGCTAATGTAACACTGAATAATTACTTGTTTAAGGATAAAACCATTATCCCTAGTTATTTTGGTGGTTTGAACAATAGTTTTAAATTTCACAATGTTGATGTAAATTTATTTTTCACATTCTCTGGTGGAAACTACATTTATAACTATAACATGAAAAGAGATTCGTATGTACATAACGGACAAACAGTATTGTTAGCAGATATGGTAGGTAATACTTGGGAACCAGGTAAAACTGATGCCAAATATCCTTATCAATCTTGGGGGAGCAATTATCCTAATGCAGCATGGGAAAGCACAGCCGATGATCCAAATTTTGAAGCCGGAAATGGAAAAGGTTGGTGGGCACCTACCGGTGCTGGCGATCCAAACTATAATTTAGAACAACACAATCATTCGAAGTTTCTTTACAAAGGTGATTTTATTCGTTTGAAAAACCTGTCGATTGGCTATTCATTTCCTAAAAAAGTTATTTCGAAACTCGCTATAGAGAATCTTCATATTTCTGCACAAGTATCAAATTTAGTTACCTTTACGCAATATCCGGGTTATGATCCAGAAGGAGCAACTTGGGTAGATGCTGCTGGAATTCCAAATACACGGACCATCAGTTTTGGTATATCAGCCAAGTTGTAATTGAATAATTCGAAATTCGAGAAAAATAACGATTATAATAACAAAAGAACGATATGAAAAAGATAAAATATACAATTCTAGTATTGCTTACCGTTTTTTTTACGGCTTGCGATAACGAGAAATTTTTTGAATTGCAACGTGCGCCTGAAAGTCCTTGGAATTCGGTAGAAGACTTGGAATTTGCAGCAGTTGCACCTTATCAGGCTATGATGCAAGGAGGTTGGGGAGCTGTTCAATCGAACCATGTATTGAATCAGGTAATTATGTCCGATTATTTCCGCTTTTTTGGTAATGTGGAAGGATATGCTACCGATCAAGTTTACAAACGTAGGTTTCAGGATAAAGTGGCTGATGTAGAAGCTTTGTATGGTAAACTTTACACAGTTATTGGTTTGGCAAATATTGGATTAGAAGCCTATCGAACAACTGACGACAGCCCATTTCCTTTTGCTTCTGACGATGATAAACAAAAAAACGTAGATCGCATCAAAGGCGAATTGTTATTTATGCGTGCTTATGCTTATTATCATCTAGCAGTTAATTTCTGCCCTGTCTATGGTTATGGGAGTAATAATGATACTAAAGTTTTAGTAAAACGTGTTAAAGCAACTTTTTCGAGCACTGAGGCATTAGACAATGAGCCTGTATCCACTGGCGAAATATATGATTTGATTGTATCCGACTTAAAAGAAGCAAAATCCTTGTTGCCTGAAGATTATACTGAAGGTATGCATATTACTTACGATTCGCGTTCACGAGCCAACAAATGGGCAGCTTCTGCATTTTTAGCTCAGGTATATTTTACCATGCAAAAATTCACTGGTGCTGAAAGTGCTTTGACCGAATTGGACGATGTAATTAGCAATGGAGGTTATTCCTTAGAAGCCGATCCATTTACGAATTTCAACAATCAAGATGTTTTAATTAAAAAAGCAAACAATAAAGAGGTGATTTTTTGGGCATTTTTTGCCGATGATATATTATCACCTACTATTCACAGTGCTCTTCGTTACACACACTTTAACAAATGCGGTCGCGATGCCAGGAATGGTGGAAATGGAAATACCAGTACAGGTTCAAGTCCTAAATGGAGTAATTTCCAAAGCTGGATTCAGCTTACATTAGCCAATAATGCATTAGTTGAAATGGGCTGGATGAATGCTGATGGTTCCGAACCGAACACAGCTAAATGGGATAAACGATATAATAATCCTGGAACGAGCTCTGCCTATGTTAATCAATATGGTTTATTTTATCGCTTCGAAGGTGCCTATGCCGATACATCTTCTTATAGGATGGCTAAAGGCATCAAACAATTGGGACGACGAACATCTGCATCTGACGATGGGAAATACATTGTGAACGTAAAGTACGCAGGTTTAATTGAAAATGAAGAACCGGTTGTCTTAGTTAATAAATATTTTAGAACTACCGACGGACGCTTACAAAACATACCGTTGATTCGCTTGGCTGAACTTTATCTGAACCGTGCCATGATTAAGAAAAAAGCGGGTATTGGCGGTTGGGCTGCCGATTATAATTTGGTAGCTAAACGTGCATGGAATGCTACGCTAGCGGGAGCACCTTATGTTGATAAAACCGATGGAGAAGTTACTGAACGTATGATTTTGGTTGAACGCTGGAAAGAACTTGCTGGCGAAGACATTTGGTATATTGCTTTCTGCGAGGCACTTGGGCTGGAAATTGGACAGGGAGATAGAGTTGCTCTTGACAATACACTAAACATAACAGCACCATACACTGATCAGTACTGGAAGAATTGTATTCCGCAAGGAGAGATAGATTTCCAAAACAGATAAAATAAAAGAAAAATGAATCAAGCCTTAATACAAATTAAGGCTTGATTTTTTAATAAATACCAACTTGTGATGAAGCTTAATATTCTTTTATTGCTCATTTTAGTTTGCGTATTTTTTGTATCCGCTTATCAACTGCCCTTAGACAAAAATATGCCCGTGATTACCATCAACGGCGATTAGCAGTTGGGGATTTTAAATTCGCTTATGGGAAGTCGCTTTTCGTTGAATTTCTTTAGTGGAAAACGTGGGATTCATACTGGAGCTTTTGGTTTCGACTAGGATGAATATTCCGTATTGCTTATTAGTATAGAGCAGAAGGCAAAGTTGAAATACTTCGAACAGCCATCTTATTACAAAAATCCGATTATTTACAGAACCAACAATTGTTACTTACAATGACAGGAATGCAATTGAATGGCACAACCTTGTCGGGGGATAATACTTGATGCCCCCTTGCCGATAAACCGGGACAGGCTCTGCAAGACGACCGGTGTTTAGGCTACACGTTTTTAACTTCCAGCATCTCAATTACAGCATGCAAGGATATGTTTTTGCCGTTCGTTGCTTGTCGGCACACTTAGAAACGTAAGGGTTTCGCTTGGCAGTTGGTTTTTAGATTTCTTGTAGCCAAATATAAACAATGCGAATCAAGAGTTAAATCACTCCATCTCCGAATGGATTTTCTGTTCCCCATATTTATCTCGTATCAAAGGTGTTGATGTAAGTCTATTCAGATCTAAAATAAACACCCGCACCCGGCAGCTTAATATCCTCATGTGTTCCATCTGTTTTGAGCACCTCTAATAGTAGTTGGTCTCCAACAACGCTAATGTTTTTCACACCTGCTATATCCATGTCTCCGCCAACCTGAAAAGATAACCACGATTTATTGCTGTATTCTCCTGCATCAAGATACTCAAAGTAGGGAACGCCAAAAAAATGATTGTTATCTTTTAATAGCTGCCCATAGGGTTCGCCCGCTCCTGTAGTACCAAATTCCAATCCTCTAACATAAGGTTTTCCTTCGTTCCAATGGTTCCAGTAATTCAACCATGGATAGTCCTTAGTTCTGAAAATATAGCCCAACAGCAGTTTGTGATCGGGATTCCAGGCGGTAATCCAGCCAAGGGAGTCGGTTTCTGGGAAGATGTGACTGGTAACAAAGCCGGTTTGAGTATCTACCCTTTGCAAATCAACCTCTTCACCTGAAACCAGCCTGCCTGCTGGCCAGGAGAAATAGGAATCTTCATACTTCCCCCATCCGGTTTCCTGATCAAATCCATAGCTAGCATTGGTATTTACCAGCATATCGGAAGTTAAAAATGGGGAGCTCACGGTCACATGCTGCACAAAATTAACAGGACGCCCTATTGGTAGATGATTCATAAATGTTTCCTCAACATAAAACCAGGAACCTTCATCAGGCATTGTGATTGTCCTTTTCACGTCTAGTTTTTCAAGTGAAGTTTTACACGCCATCACAAGTTGATGACTTCCGTCGGGCAAAACCTGGTTTTCGGTAATATCCCATACTACCGAATTTACTTCGCCGTTATGTGGAATACCGGCTTCTATTTCACCTTGCGTAGGTGCACCCCACCTTCCGGCACATAAAAAATGGCCTTTAAAAACAAAGGGTTTGTTATTTTCCGGCATTTGTTCAGTGGTCAATGCCCAAGCAAAGGGATTTACCGGATTCTCCTTTATCACAAAACCGGTAAACATGCCGCCTGCCAGGGTTATCTCTAGCTGTATCTGCTTATTCTCAATGGTCACCACTTTTTTATTCAAATCATCTGCCACCGTAGCAGATTCGCATCCTGTGGCAGTCAATGCCCATATCAATATCGCAGGCATCAAAAAGTATCCTGCCTTCTTAACATTTAATGTCGCTATCGAAGTAAAAAACTTCATACATAGAATATTCATCATAAATTCATTCATACAACTTTATATTAACCGCTAATTACACTTGTCGAAGCCTTAGTAACTGATTTTCGTCTTCAGGCCTCAGTAAGCCTTCATTGGTGATTCCCACATTCAGCAAAAGGTTTGCCTGCATAGAGGAAGCATCATTCAGAATTTTCTTAATCTCATCAACAGGCCTAACACTATGATCCCATTCGTGCCAGAACCAGTTACCTGAAGGAAACTTCTCATCTCCCTTTACGGACATGGTGGTCTCAATCTGTAGGGGGAAATATTTATCCTCGCCCAGCCAGTTCCACACTTTCTGATCGTTTACTACTTCGGAATATTTTTCTCCACTGCGGATGTCCACCGGATGTAATGGCACTCCTGGGTAGGCTGTAGTTGAATTATTCATTACCTGGCAACCGGGCTGTAGGGATTTTACAAACTGATAAAAATGATCCATTTGCCACCAATAAGCGCCTTCATTACGCCAAGATTGAATAAAATTAAGATCTCGCTCAAAGCTCTTCTTCTGAAATCCAGCTTCGCCATCAATATTTTTTACTTTACCCGACCATCCGCTTTTTTGTTTCTTCCAAAAACCATCCAACCACAACTCCACCACATCCCCATAACGGGTTAGTAACTCTTCAACCTGATTATACATAAAATCCATATATGCCCACCAGTCGGTTTTAAACCTGACATCATGCTCATCCCAGATAGAATAGTACAAGCCCAACTTTAAACCGAATTTTTGAGCAGATTTTGCCAACATCCCAACAACATCCTTTTTAAATGGCGAGGCAGCAACCGTATATTCCGAATATTTCGATGGCCACAAAGCAAATCCATCGTGATGTTTGGTTGTAATCACAATATACTTCATTCCGGCAGCTTTTGCTACGCGACACCACTGATCGGTATCAATGTTAACCGGATTAAACCGAATCGGATCCAGCGTTCCATCACTCCATTCCTTATCGTAATAGGTATTGATGCCAAAGTGAACAAACATCCCAAATTTCAGTTTCATCCAATCCTTCTGATAGGTATTTGGAGTTGCATTTTCTTCTTTTTGAGGTGCTATTCCTATTGCACGAGATGAAGCTTCGGTATAGCTAGGCACAACGGATGCCAAAGCTCCCGCCATGGCTGTATTTTTAATAAACTGTCTCCTGTTAATCATAGTGTATTATCATTAAAATAGTCAGTCTCACGTTTACTTTCTTAGTCCATTTCTACAACAGTTACTCCTCCGGGCTTTAGAAGCACATCCCCCAGAATGATCTTATCTTGTGGTTTTAAGAGTAAAGAAAAGGACTGAGATGAATAATTAACAAATACGCGGTGTCCGTTTCGCCATCCGGTAAACACATACTCCGGCAGATCAAACACCTCCACTCCGGCTTTCTGAAATACTTCGTTTAAAACAGCTTTCTCAAGTTTACCACCATTGCTCCAGACTCCGATGTAGGTAACCGTTCCTTTGCCTTGTTGCCTATGCACTACAGCAGGTGTATTGGCATAAAACTGATCGCCATAAGTAGCCAAAACCTCTGTCATTGGTCTTGGTTTGATCCAGTCGCCCCAACGATACCATAAAAATTGCTCGTTATTGAAAACAACTTTTCCCGGGAAATTGGCAGGTAAATGGTCAAATTCGCTTACGGAAGCGCCTATTAAATCGTAAATGGGGTACTGGTTGGGTGCTTCCCAAAGATGCCCGTTCATATCCTTTTTAGCAGTTCGGCAGGATAGTATTAAATGACCACCATTCTGGACGTAATCCTGCCATTTTTGTATTAATTCAGGACTTGCTAACTGAAAGGCGGGCACAACCAAAAAAGGATAAATAGAAGGATCAAAAGCATCATCTCTTTGCAAAAATGTTACGGGGCAACCCATCGATTTCAGGGCAGCGTAATAATCATAGGCATGTTGCCAAGGATCAAAATCCTGATGATGGCGGTGATTTTCAATGTCATTGATATTGTCATAATCCCATAAAAATGCTGTTTTTCGTCGATTGTCCAGTGCTGAGTTTGTTTTTGATGAATTCGGCTTAATTTGTTTTATTTCTTTAATGGCTTGCACATATTCCTTCCCACCACGAGCCACAGTAACGCCATCGGTATCAATAATTCCCTTGTGTGTCTGTTCGCTGCCAAATAGGGGTTGTCTGAATCGATACGCACATACAAAAGCATCCCCCAAAGCATAGGCATGCCATATCCACATGCGCACTGCACCCGGCAGAGGCTGTGGATTAATCGCCCCCCAGTTTATTTGGCCGGGTTGCAATTCCATTATACCTGTAAAACCATTCACAGATGCTGCTAATTCGGCCGAAAAGGAAAGCTCTAATCCGCTTCCTAATCGATGAGATAATAAACCGCCTTCGCTGTTTAAAAATCCGGACGTCAAATACATGGTATGAGAAGCATAATCCAGGTCTGCCCTATTTTTGAAAGGATCCGTAAGTGGCAGAAACTTAAAGTAAGCATAGTTCGTGGTTACCCATTGTTTTAGAGAAATTATTTCTCTTAATAATTCTGCCTGAAATCGAAGAGCGCTGGCCAGACGATCCGACATAAAACGCTGAAAAGAAAGCATGGCATGAGGGTTGACCCCTTGAGCAGCTCTAGCAGCGTTAGGCAGCTTAATTTGTTCGAAACTGTTGTATGTTTGCGACCAAAATGAAGTACCCCAACTTTGATTGAGCGAATCAATAGTTAGATATTGTTCCTTTAACCATACCGGGAATTGCTTCTCAGCAAACTGTGAATAATCGTAAATTGGGCCAAAATGGGGCTCATTATCCAGCTGCCAACCAGCCACTGCCTCATGGTTTCCATATCGTTTGGCCAATTCGGTCACTATTTTACGTGTGTAGTTGAGATAGACTGGATGATCATAAATCACATGAAGTCTTGAACCATGTTCCTGTCGTATTAAATCACTATTCACCGACAATATTTCAGGATACTTATTGGTTAGCCAAGCTGGAGGTGTCGGTGTAGGGGTACACATAATTACCTTTAATCCATTTTTTTGAGCAATAGACAATATTTTATCTAGCCATTCAAAGTCAAAGTGACCTTCTTCAGGTTCCATCTTCGACCAGGCAAATTCAGCCAAATGAGTAAATTGAAATCCAAGGCTGGACATATGTTTCAAATCTCGTTCCCACTGATTAGCACTCCATTGTTCGGGATAATAATAAGCCCCTATGGGCATTTCATCTTTACCCAGACTGCCCGCAACACTAGACCGTGTATTAGATTGACCAGTAACAATGGAATTAAGACCTAGCATTCCGAGAATAACGGCAAATAGAAATATTTTATGCTTCATATGAATAATATTTACTTTATTTTAATTTTTCAAAGTTTCCCTATCCCTCGCCTTGAGCTATAAAAGAAAAACAACCCCATTTTTTTTTACGCTCATCACACACAATATAAACGCTTAACCTATAATTTACCTGCAAAAAACTACTCTCGAGCGGTAATCTGATGAAGATTGAGACGCATCATCTGAATCAACTCATTATCAATTGAAAAAACCTGATAAACAACATAGGGCTGCATGGATTCCGTATTAAACGTGTATCATCTCACTTAAAACACTCCCAGAAAACACCTTGAATAAAATGACTTTACAAATTATGGATTTGTTGAGCATTTTATACACTTACAAATATAACAGCCCTATAAAAACGCAATGGATAATTCTGTTCCAAAATAGGCGATGCATGTAACATACACCCAGCTGTCAAAAAAAATGCAAGGCTATGTTGTTAATTCATGAACCTTGCAATCTTTTGTAGTAATAATTATTAATCTTAAAAAATAAACCTAGATTCATCGCACTTCACTTCATCCCAAACTCCTTTTTATACTTTGCAGGGGAAGCATCTATGACCTGCTTAAATACCCTGGAGAAATGATACCGATCGGCAAATCCGGTTTGAGCAGCGATCTTATCTATAGACCAATTGGAGTGGTGCAATAAAATACATGCCTTGTCAATTCTTTTTTTCTTCACATGCTTTTGCGGGGTCATGCCCATTTCTTTTGTAAAAAGATGGGTGAAAGCATTGGTAGCCATTTTCGCTTGTTGTGCCAATACGGTGTTGGTGAGTTCATCGCCGATATTGTTTTCAACATAGTTCAACACTTCTAGAATTCGATAATTTTTTGTGGTTAAATTCCAACTCTCCTCAGGTAATCCTGATAATAAATCACCTATCAAAGACTGAATTGCTAGGTTCGAGTAAAAGCTGAATCGTGTATGCTCATAATTGAGATGTCGTTTTATGACCTGTAATTTTTCTTTCAGATGATCGCTTAATTCATACGTAAATACCCCGGGCGATATATTGTCATAAGGCAGTCCAATATTAAAATGAATGAACAAATGTAATATACAACGGTCTGCGATTAATTGTTGCTCCGATACAGATGCGTTTATCCTGCCACCTTTTAAAGAATATCCGGTTTCGGGGATTACATGATCGTACAAGCGGGTAGCATAGGAGGTATTAGGTGCAATCATAACAATTTTATCCGGTGTTAAAGCATATTCTTTACCGTTATATAATATCACCGCGCCCTGATAACTATTGTTGTAGATGCGCCAATACGGAAATGACAGCTCTTTAAATTCCCATTGCTGAAGCCACCAATAACGGCAACAATGTAATTGCAGATTGTAGTTGGGGAATTGTTGTAATATATCGGAAGGGTCACCTCTGTCCGGCACTTTAAGAAGTACAGTCATTATAAAGAATGTTTAAAACAGATACAAATATAGAGAAATTGAACATTTTAAAATCTATCAAATGAGGGTAATATTGCATAGTAATTTTTAAAAAATAGTCACAACTAAAAATAATATACAATGGCAAACAGATTAATTGGAGATTTACCAAAGGTAGGAATCAGACCGGTCATCGACGGTCGGGAAAATGGCGTAAGAGAATCGCTAGAAACTCAAGTAATGGCTCTTGCAAAAGCTGCTGCAAAATTTATTGAAGACAACTTACGCTTTCCAAGTGGAGAGAAGGTGGAGTGTGTAATTGCTGACACCTGTATTGGTGGAGTTGCAGAAGCAGCTATGTGTGCCAATAAATTCAAGAAAGAAGGTGTTAGCGTATCATTAACTGTGACCCCTTGTTGGTGTTATGGAACCGAGGTAATGGATACAGATCCACTTTTGCCCAAGGCGGTATGGGGGTTTAACGGAACCGAACGTCCCGGTGCCGTTTATCTGGCAGCTGCTTTGGCCGGATATACACAAAAAGGATTGCCCACTTTTGGTATTTACGGGCGCGATGTGCAAGACGCAGGAGATACCAGAATACCTGCTGATGTGCAGGAAAAATTATTGCGCTTCGTAAAATCAGCCCTGGCAGTTGCCCAGATGAATGGAAAATCGTATTTGTCAATTGGGTACAGCTCCATGGGCATCGCGGGTTCCATGGTAGATTCAAGCTTTTTTCAGGATTATTTGGGTCTCCGCACAGAGTTCGTTGAATCTGTCGAGATACTTAGACGTATTGACGAAAGGATTTATGATGAGGAAGAATATCAAAAAGCACTGGCTTGGACCAAAGAAAATTGCAAAGAAGGGGAAGATAGGAATAAGCCGGAAGACAGGATTGATGCGACTCGTAAAGAAACAGAATGGGAAACGGTTGTCAAAATGACCTTGATTTGCCGTGATATGATGATTGGTAATCAAAATGTAATTGACAAAGGGTTTAGAGAAGAAGGACTTGGAAGGAATGCTATCTTAGGAGGTTTTCAGGGACAACGTCAATGGACTGACTATAAGCCAAATGCCGATTTCACCGAAGCTATATTGAACTCCTCCTTTGATTGGAATGGTATTCGTCAGTCTTTTGTTTTCGCTACTGAAAACGATAGCTTAAATGGTGTGTCCATGCTGTTCGGACATTTATTGACGAACACGGCTCAGATATTTTCGGACGTACGAACCTACTGGAGCCCCGATGCTGTAAAACGGGTAACGGGAAAAGCGTTAAGCGGTTTGGCAGAAGGTGGAGTTATACACCTTATCAACTCAGGTTCCACTACATTAGATGCTACAGCACAGCAAAGCGATGCGGAGGGCAATCCTGCTATGAAGCCGTATTGGGAAATTACGGAAGAAGAAGCTCAAAAATGTTTAGATAATACCCTTTGGCCTCAGGCTGACAGAGGTTATTTCCGTGGAGGAGGTTTTTCATCTCTATTTAAAACCCAGGGAGAAATGCCAGTTACGATGTGCCGCTTAAATATGGTGAAAGGTTTAGGGCCTGTTCTTCAAATTGCAGAAGGCTGGACGGTTGAGTTGCCCGAGGACATTCACAGTGTGTTGGATGAAAGAACTAATCCAACCTGGCCTACAACTTGGTTTGTGCCCAGAACCAACGGTGAGGGTGCGTTCAAGGACGTGTATTCTGTGATGGCCAATTGGGGCGCTAACCATGGTGCGATAAGTTATGGACACATAGGTGCCGACTTAATTACCTTGGCCTCGATGTTGCGAATCCCTGTTAGCATGCACAATGTAGGCGAAGACAAGATTTACCGCCCAAGCGCATGGTCTTCTTTTGGCGGAGGCAAAGAAGGATCCGACTATAGGGCATGCGCCGCTTATGGCCCCTTGTACGGAAAAAAATAATTCCCTAGCCATAGATTTTTTGGGAAGAAAATAAGGGCTTTAAGAAAACTCACTATTTTGTAAATTCTCCTTAGTCTATTACCCCTAGCCCCTAAAGGGGAATTAGCTCTCTCCGGGGAGTTCTGGTTCTCCCTTTAGGGAGTTAGAGGGTTTTTAAAAGAGAATTGTTGCCATTTCCCATAGTGACTATACAAGGACTTTCTTAGGAAGTCCTTATTAAGCAATACAAATATGAAGGAAAAAGATATAGCTATAGTTTTTGACTGTGGCGCCACTAATGTAAGAGTGATTGCCATCGACAAGTCAGGGAAAATATTGGCTTCGCATGCTATGCCTAACCAAACCGATGAAGACCCTAACTTTTCGGATGGGAGAATATGGGATCTTGAAAAATTATGGGGTAAATTGTGCAAGGCGGCAAAAATAGTCTCCGATGAAATTAATGTATCGAATATAGCCGGTGTAACGGTTACTACTTTTGGGGTGGACGGTGCGTTTACCGATGAAAAGGGGAAATTGCTTTACCCCGTTATTTCATGGCAATGCGGACGAACCTCGGCCATTATGAATGGCATAAAGAAATACATTCCCCTCAGCACCCTTTATAAAATAAGTGGCGTATATCCTTACGCTTTTAATACGATCAACAAGATGATATGGTTTAAGGAAAATCGGCCAGACATTATTGAAAATGCGCACCGTTTTTTGTTTATTCCATCCTTGCTAATTAACAAACTTTCGGGTGCATTAACAAATGATGCCACCATGATGGGAACTGCTATGATGGCCGATCTTCAAAAAAGGGAGTTTTCGGATATGATATTAAATGCCATCGGAGTGGACAAAAACCTCTTTGGCACTATTGGTGAACCCGGTGAACAAGCAGGTCAGATAAACACCGAAGCCTCAAAACTTACAGGAATACCCGAAGGAACACCGGTGTTTTTAACCGGTCACGATACGCAGTTTGCCATGTTTGGTTCCGGAGCCCAATTAAATCAACCCGTGTTAAGTTCTGGAACATGGGAAGTATTGATGAGCAGGAGTCAAGCTTTTAAGGCATCGAAAGTGGAACTTGATCAAAACCTGACAACAGAGCTGGATCCTATTTCGGGAATTTATAATATTGGTCAAAACTGGCTAGGTTCAGGAGTTTTGGAGTGGTTTTCAAAAAACTTTTACCATGGCTTATCTGGCGATGCGCTTTATGAAACCATGATAAGTGAAGCGGAGTTAGAAATGCCGGGTGCAAATGGGGTTAGTGTAGATCCTGCCTTTTACAACGATGGCTCAAGCGTAAATGCAGGAACTATTGCTGGGTTGACCATAGCTACAAGAAGAAGCCAAGTGTATCGAGCCTTACTCGAAAGTCTTGCCTATCGATTGCGTGAAGGTCTGGAGGCACTGGAATCGGCAGGTAATTTTAAAGCAGAACGTATTATTTGTGTTGGCGGTGGATCCAAAAACCGACTGTGGAACCAATTGCGTGCAGACGTTTGTGACAGACCCATTCAACTTATCGATCAAAAGGAAACAACAGTATTGGGAGCATCGATGTTCGTTTTTGCCGGGGCGGGAATCTATAGTTCGGCAAATGAAGCTCGGCAAAAAATCACCTACAATCCTCAATTGGTGATGCCTTCTGCTAACCGCCAGGTTTACCATCAGCTATATCGCAATTATCTTCATTTTAGAAAACATAATAAATAAATTTATGCTTAAAGGAATATCACCTATTATAAGTCCCGAGTTTCTAAGTGCACTTTGTAAAATGGGACATGGCGATGAAATTATATTAGCCGATGCACACTTCCCTGCTTATAGTTGTAATGCTAATGTTTTAAGAGCGGACGGTATTAAAATACCGGATTTATTAGCAGCTATATTACCATTATTTGAACTGGATCAATATACTGATCATCCATTAATAATGATGGACGCAGTTGAAGGGGATATGCTTGATCCCAATGTAGAATTAAGGTATTTAAAAAGCATCCATTTATCAAATCCGAATGCACCGTCCATTGACAGGATAGAGCGTTTTGCTTTTTATGAGCGTTCTAAAAAAGCTTTTGCTGTTGTTGTAACAGGCGAAACAGCCAAGTATGGAAATATTATCCTTAAAAAAGGAGTAACACCAAGTACAAACTTTTAAAATCGCGTGTCGTGAATAAATCAACTAAAGTTGTAGAAAAAAAATATCTCGTGCCCTTTATCCTTATCACAAGTCTTTTTGCTTTGTGGGGATTTGCCAATGATATTACCAACCCAATGGTAGCAGCCTTTAAAACGGTGATGGAAATATCCAACGCCAAGGCCTCACTAATACAATTTGCATTTTATGGCGGTTATGCCACTATGGCCATCCCGGCAGCACTTTTTGTACAAAGGTTCTCGTACAAAAAAGGGATATTGATGGGATTGGTGCTTTATGCCATCGGGGCATTGTTATTTTGGCCAGCAGCCCAATACGAAGCTTTCGGCTTTTTCTTGGTTTCGTTGTATATACTAACATTTGGCCTGGCATTTTTAGAAACCACCGCAAATCCATATATTTTGTCAATGGGTAGTGTGGAAACTTCCACCAGACGGCTTAATCTGGCTCAGGCATTTAATCCCTTGGGTTCTTTGTTGGGTATGTTTGTAGCTTCAAAACTTGTGTTGGCGGCATTGGAGTCCGATAAACAACGAAATGCTGCGGGCGAATTGATTTTCTCATCTCTCGATGAAGCTACCAAAGTAGCGATCAAAACCAACGACCTGATGATTATACGTAACCCTTACGTGGTTTTAGGATTAGTAGTTATAATCATGATTGTGGTCATTGCTATGTCAAAGATGCCTAAAATAGGGCATGCACATCGTGTTCATCCAGTGCAATCGTTTAAACGTTTAATCAAAAGTAAAAATTATCGCGAAGGGGTTATTGCTCAGGTGTTTTATGTGGCAGCTCAAATCATGTGTTGGACTTTTATTATTCAGTATGCCGAAAATTTGGGGATAGATAAGGCCACAGCACAGATGTACAATATTGCCGCCATGGGTATCTTTTTGGCGAGTCGCTTTATAAGTACCTTTTTAATGAAGTACGTTAACTCCAGGAAACTGCTGATGTTGTTTGCCATGGGCGGCACGGTCACCATTTCCGGTGTTATATTAAGCGAAGGTATGTTTGGTTTATATTGTCTGGTTTCCACTTCTGCATTTATGTCACTCATGTTTCCTACCATATACGGTATTGCATTAGAGGGTATAGGCGAGGATGCCACGCTTGGTGCTGCCGGATTGGTGATGGCAATTGTGGGAGGAGCTTTAATGCCTCCATTGCAGGGCGCGATTATCGATTTGGGTGAGGTAGGCTTTTTGCCTGCAGAAAATTTTTCCTTTGTGCTGCCTTTTATATGCTTTATCGTAGTTGCTGTATATGGCTACAGATCATATCACTCCCAAATAGTGAAATAATTAATCATAGGTAATTTTGTTTCCAATTGGCTAAGTTATTTGCTACGATGTACAAATTATAGAAAATAGCATATCTACGTTAACCATAAGTTGGATTCATTCATGTAATTAGTTAAAAGCGCTTAAAACTAAGGTTTTAGGCGCTTTTTTCGTTTTCTCCAATATCAATTCAGCGACCCCATCTACATAGAGAACACGAATCATCCAAGACTACTAAACTTACACACGTGTAAGTAATAAATATTTAAGTAAAATAAAAAGCCATTAGATGATCTGTCAATCTAAAAAAATACTATTTTAGCAAACAAATAGCTTCAAACATATTGGAAATAACGACAATACATATGAGGTTATCGAAAAGTTGAACGAAAGCTCCATTCGGAGCTAACTTTAAAATTCGTAACTTAAGGTATTATTCATAAATACATTAAGTCATGAAAAAAAAACATTACGTACTCAAGTACTAAGGGAGATGCGTTTACGCAATTACAGCGAA
>JAGXIO010000209.1 GCA_024635555.1 Saccharicrinis sp. | reverse complement strand
TGAACGTCCGGTGGATTTGGTTGTGAAAACAGTGGCCAACAAATCGAAAAATAAAATAGCCATTATTCAGAGTATCGACAGGATGATACCTTTGGACGATATTGCCAAATCAAGAGGTTTGGAAATGAGTGAATTGATGACCGAAATAGAATCTATAGTTTACTCAGGAACCCGTGTTAATATTGATTATTATATTGATGAGGTGATGGACGAGGATCGTAAAGATGATATATTTGATTATTTTAAGGAAGAGGCTCAGACCGACGATATTGCAAGTGCCCTCAAGGAATTGGGCGAAGATGAATATTCGGAAGAAAATATACGACTGGTAAGGGTTAAGTTTTTAAGTGAAGTGGGAAATTAGCTTCTGTTCTGAACGTAATGGTTAACACTAGGTAGAAGTTTTTAATTCCAACATGTTAAAAATTGTTAATATTAAATTTCTTTGTTATCTTGCAGCCCTAATTTAGGTAAAATTTAGCTTTAGCAAGCATGAAGAGGTTTTTTACTACCATAGTTCTGATAGTATTTGTTTTGTCAATAAAGGCTATCCAGCCTTATTATTGGATGGGCGAATCGAATAAAACGATGGGCGTTTTAACGGCTGAGGTAACAAAATTACTGTTGAAGTCGGATTTTGAAGTGTTGGGAATGTATCATCCCGATGGCAATAAAAATTTAGGAGTTATTGTTTTTACATGCGATGAGCTAACCAGTATGGCTACAAGTGTGGCAGACAAAGGTGCTTTTGGTGCCATGCTAAAAATTGGATTTATAAGTAAAGGTACCACAACCAATATAACTCTTCTGAATCCCTACTATGTTAACCAGGCTTATTTTGGTAGAGGTACTAATAAGGACGAAGCACTAGAAATGACTTCCTTAACCGATTCTTTGGTTAAAAATGCTTTGCTGCCTTTACTAACCAAAATGGAGTATTATGGAAGGGATATTCCCAATGAAGAATTAAAGGATTATCAGTTTTTGCCTACCATGCCTCGTTACGAAGATGTGATTGAACTCAATGAATTTGATGAATATTTAGAAGCGGTGGCCACCATTAAGAATAATCTATTAAAAGGCTTAGCCAAAAGCCAACTTGTTTACGAATTGGCTTTTCATGACAAGGAGATTACCGTTTTTGGTGTTTCTTTTAATGGTAAGAATAATCTCGATAAGCAAATGATAGATTTAATGGGGGTAGATTGTATAACTTCGATGCCCGTTGAAATATTGGTGCAAGGCAATAAAGCTTACATGCTGAGTGGAAGATATCGAATTCCTTTGTTCAATAGTAGTTTGCGTATAACCAAGATTTTTAAAATTATGGGTTTAAGTTCGGATATGAATAGCCGTATGGAAAATATTGTTGCTGTTGAGGAATGATTTTCAGTAAACAGTTATCAGTAAACAGTAAACAGTAAACAGTTATCAGTTTCTCTGTCGGTCTTTACAACCCACGCTCCTTACCCTAAACTTTAAACTTCAAACCCTCATCACTACCAATCACCAATCCTCACTTGCCATATAAGCAAACCGCTAACAGCCATCAGCTACCTACTCTTCAAATTTGAGCAAATACCCACTACCATGAATATTTACTATCTCTATTCGGGAATCTGCGCGCAGGTATTTACGTAGTTTGGTGATATAAACATCCATGCTACGGGTGGTGAAATAGTTGTTTTCGCCCCATATTTTATCGAGGGCTTTTTCGCGCGGCATCACCCTGTTTATATATTGGGCGAGCATCCTTAATAGCTCGGCTTCTTTTGGCGAGAGCTGCTCAATATTGCCTGGTGAGGTAAGTGTGCGCAGCTCAAAGTTAAACTCAATACGTCCCAGCTGAAAATGTGTCTGGGTGTTTTCATCATCTCTGTTGGCTCTCCGGTTGAGGATGGCATTTATTTTAGCAATTAAAATTTCCGAGTCAAAAGGCTTGGTCACATAATCATCGGCACCAATACCAAAGCCTTGTAATACATCGTCTTTAAGTGTTTTAGCCGTTAAAAAAATCATAGGGATGTCTTCTTCCTTGGCTTTTATTTCGCGCCCTATGGTAAAGCCGTCCACATGAGGAAGCATTACATCAAGGATGCAAATATCAAAATGGCCTGTTAAAAAGGTTTTGAGGGCATTGGCTCCATCTTTCACCCAGGTTACGGCAAAACCGTTTATTTCGAGGTAGGATTTCATAACGGTACCAAAGTTTTGGTCGTCTTCAACCATAAAAACCTTTTTTTTATCGCTCATATTAAATGTATTTATTGTAAAGTGCTAAATTATAATTTTTTACCCAAAATGTAGGTCTTTTTTAGATTATGGTAATTTATGATTACCCGCTTAGCTGAAAGGCAAAAATAATTTGAATGTAGATCCTTCGCCCAATTTGCTTTTCACTAAAATATTGCCATTATGTTCTTCCACAATCGCTTTTACATAACTTAGTCCCAAACCAAAACCTTTTACGTTATGGATATTTCCTTTGGTGGCTCTAAAAAACTTATCGAACGCTTTAGTCTGTTGCTCTTTGGTCATCCCAATTCCATTGTCCATCACACTAATTTCTATACCCATTTTGGTGTTCAGGGTTGATATTTCAATAATAGGATTTTCATCACTATATTTTAAGGCATTCTCCAGCAAATTCATAATTACATTTGTAAAATGAACTTCGTCCACATTAAACGTGGTTACGGTTGCTTGCAAATTTGTTTTTATTTTCGCTTGTTTTTGTTCAGCCAAAAGTTGCATATTCACCACTGCTTCATTTATCAGGTGGTGTAAGTCTGTTTTAACCGGTACCAACTGAAAGTCCCTTTTCTCAATCAACGACATTTGAAGGACCCGTTCTACTTGGTTGTTCATGCGTTTGTTCTCCTCCTTAATTATTTTTAAAAAAGGAGATATGTGCTCGGGCTTGTTTATAATCATGGGGCTGGCAATATTGTCGGTAGCCAAATTTATAGTGGCAATAGGTGTTTTGAACTCGTGGGTCATATTGTTAATGAAATCCGATTTTATTTCGGACAGTTTTTTTTGGTTAAGAATGGTGCGAAGGGTAAAATAAAAGGTGAATACTATAAAAAGGGTAAATAAAAATGACGAACCCAAGAGCAGGTGTAAGGATTTGTAGATAAAAATATCTTGTTTAGGGAAATATACATCTAGTGCCAGGGGTGACCAATTTCTGAAAAAATCGTCGGGAAATAGGTTCACCACAAAACCAAAGTCGCTTTTTTCGCGTTTATAGTGGTTGGAAACAAGCTTGGTTAGTGCTCCATCGTTCCGGTTAACGATGGCATATTCATATTTTAAATCAATGCCCCGCATATTCAGTTCGTAATCAAGAATTCGTGTCAGGTTATCGGTATCTATCCTATTACCCACATCGGACGAGCGCATTTCTATTTCGTAGCTAAATTGGTTTAATATACTAAGCGGATTAGTGTTGCCACTTGCTGATAGCGCACGCTTGACAGAATCTTGCCATTGTTTTATCAATTTTTCGGCTCGGTATGCCTCCTTGTTGTCGTTAAAATTGATGTTGCGCTCTGATATGATTACTTGCTGAGATTTTCCGTTACTTTGAATTTCTATATAACCCTTAAAACGACCTTGGTTAAGAGGAGAGATGGCTTTGTAGCGGTCCGTTAGGATGTCGCTCGGTGATTGCCTGTTTTGTTTTGCCCTAACAACAGGGAAATGGGGGAGAGGCTTTTCCGTATTTTCGGCTCGTGTGTTATTTAAACCCTGCGAGGGAATCAAACGTTCAATGAAATTACTGGCTGCTCTTTCGCGCTGAATTCGATGCACGGTAGCTTGCAGCGCATCGTAAATGGAAGCATCAAATTTTTCCTGACGTACTTTTATGGCATTATTCATCCAAAAAAATTGAACTATAATAATCCCCAATAGCGAAAACCCCATTAAAATTACCAGTCCCGTAAACGATTTATTCTTCATTTTCTTTGTATCTTCAAACAAGCTCATTGTATTGTAACAGGTTTGCTAAGTAAAGATAAATATTTTTAATCGTATCGGCTTTTACTTTAACTATTCCTTAACTCATTTTAACCCGATGTTAACCCTTGTAAGATAGTTGGTTGCCTGGTGTTTAAGAATGAGTTGATAGTTTTGCTCACTTACCTATAAAAACAAAATCTGAAAAATATGAAACCGCTTAAAATAATAAGAGGAAGTATAAAGATGTTGGCAGCTATACTCATTTCTTTGTCTATGAATGCGCAAATCACAGAAACTCATTTTTCTTTAAAAAACACCAGAAAGGATTTATCTGTACCAAGCAGTTATTATAGCACCCTGTTTTATGAAAAGGATATAGGTATCATATATCAAAAATTGGACAGTATTTTTTCTATTCTTGATACAAACATGGTGATGCGTATTAGCGTAATAGCTTTTGATGTGGACTCCTTGGGCAGCTATCTTAATTTTAATCCAGGTTTAAATCTGGATTTTAATGGTATCAGCGATTCTGTTTTTGCGCTTCATAAACCAGCCAGCATCAATAACCGAGTTAAAGAGTTGATTGAAACTGGACAGTCCGAGCAGGATAGGCATATTGTGATAGAACAAAATACCAAGCTGTTAAAAACAGTTGAAACCAATCCGAGAGATAAACCCGTTCAAGAAATTGTTATTTCCGATGCCGATATATTGATAAAGGGAGGCATACCCTCAAAAATAATTACCGCACCAGCCCTAACAACCACGGATACGAAAGTTCAATTTAAAGTGACAAGTAAGAATGGGGAACAGCTTAAAATAGTGGATATATCGCTGACGTTTGAAGAAAGTAGAAATCTGCAAATAAAAATTTTAGACAAAAACGGCCGAGTATTGTTTGAAGAAAATAAGAAGAAGTATAGGGGAATATACCATGCCAGCATGGAAATGAAGGATGAGCTAAGCCCGTATTATTTTGTGGTTGTAAGTGATAAAAGGATGTTTGGGAGGATGTTACGTCATTGAATTTTATGCGAGTTTATTTATTAACAAGGTAACAGGTCACAAAACCAGAAACCGATATTGTCACTAGCCTCTAAATCATCATCCTGCTTAGGATTTTGATACTCTCTAAATATCTTCTCGCCAACTAAAAACGGAATTGGTTTGGTGAAAATAGGGCCATCGAAACAAAAGGTATGGAACTCTCCATTTTCGCCGCAGGGGTCAACATTTGAAGGTAAGTCGCTTATGAAACGCTCATCAATCACGCGCCCAAGAAATGAAGTATCAAGTAGATCCGATTTAATACAAATGACTATCGCTTTGAATCCAAGTGCTAAAAATTCATGTATAAGCTCTTTTGTGTCTTTCTTCCATAATGGGAATAGACAAGAGATGTTTAGGGTTTTCAATTGTTCTTCTCTGTATGTGCGAAGATCTTCAAGAAATATATCACCAAAGCCGCTACTTGTATATCCTTCTGATTTCAACTTGAAAACAGCTTTTTGCATTTTCAAATTATAATCTTCCATGCTTAGTTCTTCGGACAACTCAACTGTATCGAGTGAAAGTCCAATCGATTCTGCTTGTTTTTCTAACAAATCTCGTCGTACGCCATGCATGGATACCTTGTTATGATCGGTATTAATAGAAGTAAGCAGTTTACCTATGTTAAGCGATTTATCTTTCTTTAATAGATAAAGTGCAAATGCGGCATCTTTTCCCGAACTCCAATTAAAATATGTTTTTTGTTTTTGTTCCATAATTCTGTATTATTTGTGAGCGATGTGTCTTTGATTGTGCTTGCTTTCTATTCTATTACCCTGTCCTTAATTTTTAAAGCCGGATTGCCGCGATAAATAGAATAAGACTCCAATGTTCCTGAACCCACCGATTGCACCGACAGTACTGCATGTGTTTTGCATAGCGCATGAGGTGTTAGCATCGCTCCGGCACCAATCCAAACGCCATCTTCAATAATTATTGGGCCTATTATCAAATCAAAAGTCTCTTTTTTGTAATTATGGTTTCCGCACAACAGTATCGCGCCCTGCGAGAGGCAACAGTTTTTGCCTATGGTTACTTGATCCAGATTATCTATCCATACCTTCTCGCCAATCCAGCTATTTTCGTCGATACTCAGTTTCCAAGGATATTTGATGTTTACCCCTGGTTTAATGACCACCCCTGCACCAATTTTTGCCCCAAACATTTTTAATATTATTTTTTTAATCCCCGACGAAGGATTCAAAGGGCAAATTAAAAAAATAGCATTGGCAAAATACCAGAGTACTCGTTTTATAGCCCCGCCTGGTTTATACCAACTGTTATCGTATTTTGAAAGATCAGTCTGTTTCATCCTTGTTTATTTTATGATTATCCCTCGAAAAGCAAAAATAAAAGGGCAGCCAAAATCCATTAGCACTGCACTCTCCCTATATTCTTTCCGATGTTCGCTGTTCGCTCCACGCTCTCCGCTCTCTGCTCCACGCTCCACGCTTCACACTCTCCGCTTCACACTCTCCGCAGTAAAAATATACGAAATATTCAACATTCAATAATAAGTTTAGCAATAGGGTATGATAGTGCTCAAAAAATAATTATTTTTTGTTTTGTAAAATATAGATATTTGATGTAATTTTAAGGGATGGAGCAAAGCTTATTTAATCCATTTAAAAATGGCTTTGTGAAATAATATATCTTTAAAAATGGCTCTGCAATGAATTATATCGTTATAAAAAATGGTTTCGTCGTAAAAGAGTCGGCAATTATAACCGAAGACATCTTGGTAGGTGGTAGCAAAGTTCTACAGATAGGTCAGAATTTAATCCGTCCCAATAGCGAAACCCCGGTAATTGATGCTACTGGAAAATATGTACTACCGGGTGCGGTGGATATGAATCGTCATTTTTTATTTTTAAGCGACAATGATAAAACTAAGGAAGAATTAAATAAATTGAACCAGGCCGAAATATATAACGGAACCACCACCATGCTTGATGCAGTGGAGAATGTTTACAATAAAAATAATTTGTATAATATACATAAGGCAAAACAAAAGGCGCGCAATAATTTAATAGATTACGCCTTTCATTTGTCGTTTAGCGATGTTAAAAAAAGCATGGCCACTGCGCTTGATTATAGTTACATACACGAAGGCATATCTACGGTACTGATAAATATATCCATCTGGGACAAGGCGAATGCAAAGGCTCTTGAATCCACGTTACGCATGGCTTCGAATCATCGATTGCTTGTAATATGCGATTTGGCAATTCGTGAGGCCGGTAAAAGTGGACTTGACACAATTATGCTTAGTGCACCAATCGTTTTTAAACAACATCTGGAGGCTTTGTCTGAATTGGTTCAAATGGGTCTTAAATATAAGTGTCCTCTTATGTTTTTGAATGTTGAGTTTAAAGAGGAACTAAGGCTGATAAAGGAGGGTATTGATTGGGGGGGAGATTTTTTTGTTAGTGCCAGCATTCCGTTTTCTATTGACATATCTGATAAAACAGCACTTACCAATCAAAATAATCAGTTGCAAACAGCTCCATCTAATAGTTGCAACCATATTAGCGTGGAAGAGGTTTGGGAATTGGTGAAGAATAAAAGATATTTAATAAACCCTCCTTCCTACAACTTAACCATGGAAGAAGGAGTGGAGGAGGGCTTGGCATATAACAGGCCGGATAAGTTTTTTTACTTGCGTAACTATCTGAGCATGTTATTTACTGTTGGGGTTTGTGAGGGAAAGATAAATATATTGGATATGGTGGATGTTGTATCGGCACGTCCGGCCAAAATAATGGGCTTATGGCCACGAAAAGGGGTATTACAGCCCGGTTCGGATGCCGACTTTGTAATATGGAATCCTACCTTCGATAGAAACCTGTATTGTTCTATACTTTCCTCCGATCATCAAAACTTTAAACCATATAAGCTCAGAGGTCGTCCGGATTTTGTTTTTGCCAAAGGCCGTATGATGTACAATGGCGAATCGTTTTACCCTAAACATTCCGATGGTAGCTATGTGTACCGCTCGGCACCAGAGATATAGGAGGTGATGGGAATTTGCTGAGTCCAACAAAAACCTCATTTTATTTCTCAATACTATTGAGACCTACGTATTTTTTGTGGATACTGCCTAACATCGAAAACATCAATGATTTCTATTCGATTTTCCTCTGTATTTACCCAATAAATAACTTTATAATTGTTTTTGTAAAGCAAATAACGAAATTCTACTTTTCTATTTTTAAGTAATTCTTCGATTTGACCAATCTCGGGATGAGTTTTTAATTTAAACGGTCTATTGTATATTCCGTTTACAAGCTTTATAGCGATTCGATAACCCGCTTTTTTGAGATAGTATCTGAATATTTTATGGAGTTCGTTCTCTGCAAATTCCGTCCAAAATATATCTAAGTCCATTTCTCTATTTTGCTTTTCAAATCACTGGCATTGGTAATGCGCCCGTTTTTTGAATCTTCCATTGATTTGTCAATTCGTGAATTAAATTCTTGAATCGTCATTGGTTCAAATTGGTCATTTAATGGTTTTTTTTTCTCATTATACAATATTTTTTCCAGACGTAAAATAACGTCTTCGTTTTGCACTTTGAGAAACTCTGATAGAAACTCTATTTTTCTTGACTGTATATCCATTTTAATCAACTTTAATTCAAAGATACAAAATTATCAAATCACTGGCATAGAAAACACGCCCGTTTCTTATGGCTTCCATCTATACTTCAACGCTGCTATCTTCTTTCAAGCGGGCGTCCTCGCATTTTAAAATTCGTCCTTTGTACTTATCCACCATGCCGTAGTTGTGGGTGGCCATAATTACCGTTTTACCACTTTCCGAAATTTTGAGTAGTAACTGCATAAGGGTATTGGTGGTTTCCGGATCCAGATTTCCGGTGGGTTCGTCGGCTAAAATTAAATCAGGCTCATTTAAAAGGGCACGGGCAATGCCAATACGCTGTTGCTCTCCGCCCGAAAGTTGGTGGGGCATTTTATAGCCCTTGTGTACCATTTCCACTTGGGTTAATACATCGCGGATACGGATGTCCATCGCTTTTTTATTTTTCCAGGCGGTAGCTTTTAGCACAAAACTCAGGTTTTCATACACCGAGCGGTCGCTCAATAACTGGAAATCCTGAAATATAATGCCCATCTTTCTTCTCAAAAATGGTATTTGCTTCGATTTTATCTTGCCCAAATCATATCCAACGGCAAAAACATACCCTTCGGTAATGGGAACTTCGGCGTAGAGGGCTTTGAGCAAACTAGATTTACCGCTTCCCACTTTGCCTATCAAATATACAAATTCGCCCTTGGCTATTTCTACGTTAACATCCTTCAGCACAATGTTTTCCTGGTGACGGATGACGGCATTTTTAAGCTCCACAACATTGTTTTGCTTATTTTCGATGCTTACAAAATCCTTTTTGCTCATTTTTTTGCAATTATTTATATGTGGCTGGTAATTATGGTGTGAAAATAAAAAAATAAATTGTGATATACTTACGTTTGAACAGGTAGATGCAAATAACGGCATATTTGAGCGTTAGTACAAGTTGACATTTAATTGTTTAAAACAACATTTATTGGCTTAGTTGTTGTCTCTTGCAACAAATAGTTGCTACCCTAAAGAAGGAAACTGACAAATGCAATATCAGCTTAAATTTTTTATCTTTATGCCCCGAAATCAGGAGATACCTTTTTTTGGATTTTTTCAGAAATAAAATGTTTTATTGAATGATAAATACGAATAACCTTTCTGTAACGATTATTGCTCTGTTGATAAGCATAAGCGTTTTTTCACAGCAATCCATAGGGTTTAAACAGCCCGAGAAGGACTTTGACCAAGCCATGGAACTCTATCATCTTAATAAATTTGGATCGGCTCGTGAACAGTTCGAGAAATTTATCGCCAATTCCGTGCGTGCCGAATCAAACCTGATTTCGGAAGCTTATTATTATAGGGCTTTGTGCGCCAAAGAGTTGGAGAACGGCGATGCGCAATATTTGTTTGAGCAGTTTGTGCTGGAACATCCCGAAAGTAATAAAACGGCGTTTGCTCATTTTCATTTGGGCGACATACAAATGAACAATAAAAAGTTCCGTCAGGCATTGCGCGAGTTTAAAGATGTAAATGAACGTAAGCTGGATAAAGAAACTAGGCTCGCCTTTAAATTTAAAATGGGTTATTGTCATTTTATGGAGGAAGAATATGACGTGGCCAATGGTTATTTTTACGATTTAAAAGACATTGATAGTAAGTATTATGAAGCATCCAATTACTATTACGCACACATTCAATACCAAAAAGAAAACTACGAAACGGCTTTAAAGAGTTTTGAGCGTTTGGCCAATGTGCAAGCATTTGAAAAAGTGGTGCCGTTTTATATTGCCCAAATACATTATTTAAAGGGCGATTACGATGCAGCTATTTCCTATGCGTTGCCTATGATGGAGGAAGGGAGTCGAAAACGTAAGGCGGATATGGCACGCATTGTGGGCGAATCTTATTTTGCCAAAAAGGATTACGCCACATCCATCACCTATTTCGAAAAAACAATTGAGCTGTCGGATAAAGCTCGCCGCGAAGATTATTACCATCTGGGATTTGCCTATTACTATCAAAAAAACTATGATAAGGCGGCAGAATACCTGAGCATGGTTACTTCAGCTAACGATAAAATGGCTCAAAATGCCTATTATCATTTGGCCGACTGTCATCTTAAACTAAAGGATAGAAAGCGGGCTCGGGTTGCATTTGAGGCCGCCTCTAAATTAGATTTCGACAAGGATATCCAAGAAGATGCGCTGTTTAACACCATCAAACTCAATTATGAGCTATCCTATTCGCCCTTCAACGAAATTATAAACTCGTTCATGAGTTTTATCGAGATGTTTCCGCAGAGCGATAAAATAGACTTGGCCTACGATTATCTGGGCAAAGTATTTTTGTCCACCAAAAACTATAAGCAGGCGCTTGAGGCGTTGGAAAAAATAAAAATTAAGAATGCCGGCATTTACAAGGCTATTCAAAGGGTGGCCTATTATCATGCCATCGACTTGTTTACCAATTTAAAGTTCGATGAGGCGGTTAGCTTTTTTGATTATAGTCTGCAATATCAGAGTTACGATAGCCAACTGAAAGTAAAGGCATACTACTGGCGTGGCGAGGCCAAATATCGTTTAAATCAATATACAGAAGCAGCCAAAGATTATAACAGTTTTATATTGATGCCGGGTAGTTATGAGACGCCATATTTCGCCATGGCGCATTATAATATTGGTTATGCCGAGTTTAAGGGCAAAAATTACGATAAAGCACGCTCTTGGTGGCGTAAATATGTAAAAATGGAGTTGAACCAGGATGCTCCAACCATTGGGGATGCTTATAACCGTATTGGCGACTGTTATTTTGTAGAGCGCGATTTTACGCAGGCCATGAGTTCTTATGAACAAGCAAGTGGTTTTGCCGATGGATCGCCCGATTATGCCATGTTCCAAAAAGGTATTTCACTGGGAATTGTGAAGCAACATAAGGATAAAATTGCAGAGCTTAACCGTTTGATAAACAAATACCCCAACTCCGCTTATGTGGATGATGCACTGTACGAAATGGGCAGGTCGTATGTGGCTCTCAACGATTTGGATAATGCCATTAAACAATTTAAAACCATTAAAGAAAAACACCCAAGCAGCAGTTTTTCAAAAAAAGCCATGTTGCAGCTGGGTTTGGTGTATTACAATGCTACCGATTACGACAACTCCATGGCCTTTTACAAACGGGTTATCAACGAATTTCCGGGAACTCAGGAGGCCAACGAATCTTTGTTGGGCATCCGTAATATTTATATGGACAGGAGCGATTTGGATGGATATGTGAGGTACACCAACACTTTGGGTAGTTTTGCACAGATTGATGCCCGTGAGCAAGACTCGTTGAGTTATGTTTCAGCCGAAAGATATTACATGGAGTCTAAATGCGATATAGCCGTAAGTAATTTCAAAAAGTATCTACAAAACTATCCGCAGGGAATGTTTGTGCTCAATGCCAATTATTATATGGCCGACTGTTTATATAAAAAGGGCGATAAAAGTGAGGCTTTAAAGGCATACCAGGAAGTAACCACCCGAGGTAAAAATATTTTTACCGAAGATGCGCTTATTCGTTCCGGTGAGATTAATTATGGAATGAAAAACTACCAGGCTGCATTGGGAAATTTCCAGAGGCTAGAGCAAGTGGCGGAGATACAGGAAAATAAAATGGAAGCACAAATAGGTGTTTTGCGTAGTTATTTCCAGTTAAAAGATGCCGATAACTGCATTGATGCTGCACAAACAATTATCAGCGACTCAAAAGCTGCAGGCGAAATAGTTCGCGAAGCACAATACATTAAAGCGGGTGCCCATATGTTGAAGGGGGATACAGAAAATGCCCTGAAAGAGTATAAGGTGCTGGCCAAAAATACGCAAAGTGCCGAAGGTGCCGAAGCTAAATATATTGTGGCGAAACATTATTACGATTTGCGCGAAACTAAAAAAGCCGAAGATGAGGTGTTCGATTTTGCCAACAAAGGTACTTCACATCAATATTGGCTGGCGCGTAGTTTTATCGTATTGTCGGATATATATATGGATAGAGATGAGAATTTCCAGGCCAAGCAGTATTTACAAAGTATTGCCGAAAACTATACCGGCGACGACGACATAAAATCTATGGTTCAAAAGAGGCTGGCCATCATACAGAAAAAAATGGCGGTTTCAACCGCTGCCGAATCTGCCGACTCTTTAAAAATACAACCGTAACCAAGCAAATTATTACTTTGATTAACACGATGGAAATGAAGAATATAAATAAAGTCCTTTTACTTATCACGCTATTTTTTTGCGCAATAACTGCAACAGGGCAGGAATTAAACAAAGATGTAAAGGTAGTAAGAGAATATAACCCTATTATATCCGACGCTTTTAAAATCAACCAACTTCCTGTAAGCGAAGTGGACGAAGCTTCGTTTAATCCTAATTTTTCCTATACTATTCTTTCAAAAGCCCTCTCCTCGGGCTTGGCCGTGGAGCCTATTACGGCTGCCAGTTTAACGCCGGAACGTAAAACTGTGCTCGATAAATCATACGTAAAAGGTGGACTGGGAAATTATGTGACCGTGTTTGGCGAATTGTATTACAACGTGTTGCGCTCCGAGGATTATGCTGTTGGACTTAGTCTGGGCCATCTTACATCGGGCGGAAATGTTAAGCTCGAAGACAATACCAAGGTAGATTCGCCTTTTCATGATACCTGGGCATCGCTTTATTTCCGTAGGTTTTGGAAAGATTATACCCTATCCATAGATGCCGATTTTTTGCATAACATCTATAATTATTATGGCTTTAAAAATATTCAAGGTGAGTTGGATTATATTGAACCCTATTCAGGCACTTTTACTCCCGGAGCCGATTTAATGGCGGAAGAGAGGCAACGCCTAAGTTCCTTTGACCTAAGCATAGGCCTCAACAACAAGGTACTCGATAATTCATCTGTGCCCTTTGATGCCAACTTTACCTTTGGCACTTTTGGTAATGTTACAGGTGTAAAAGAAAACAGTTTTGGGCTGAACGGTAAAATGCGAGCTCCTATCAACAATATGTTTCTGGATGTAATGGCTGGTTTTGAGCACTATGTTACATCGGTGCCCGATTCAGCATCTCCCATGTATCAGTTTCTAGACAGAAAGATGACCGTCATCAACCTTTCCCCCGCAGTGGGATTTCAGTGGGAAGGAGCCAATCTGAAAATTGGTATGGATGTGTTTTCGCAGGTAGGCGGACAGGATGGCGATTTTAATATAGCACCACACGTTGAAGCCGACCTGGTGATTGCCGAAGGTGTGGTTACGGCTTTTGGTGGACTCAAGGGCGATTACATTGTAAACAATTACGAAAAAATACAGCGCGAAAACAGGTATGTGAGTGCCGATCAATATGTAAAAAACAGCTTTCATGGTATTCATCTGTTTGCTGGGTTGCGAGGCAACTTTAGCTCGCAGACCAGTTTTACGGCACGCCTGGATTACTCTAATTTCGACAATGAGCACTTTTTTGTGAATAGGGCGGACACCTTAGTTTTGCCAAGGGAAGTACATCAAAACAACATTTTTGATGTGGTTTACGACGATGGTAGGCTTTTGCAACTGTCGGGCGAACTGAAATACGAACCCTCGACCAAGTTTAACCTCCTGTTAAAAGGAAAGTACAACGGCTGGGACATGGATAATTTGCAGTACGCATGGCACAAACCAGAACTGGAGCTTGGGGTAACTGGCAATTACGAAGTTTTTAACGATTTGTGGGTGAATCTAGGAGTGTATTCGATTGGCAAAAGATATGCACTTGACGTGACAGATGGCAGCACCAAAGAGCTTAAAGGCGTTATCGATTTAAACTTGGGGGTTAACTATTACCTGAGCTCCAAATGGACTATGTTCGCAAACGTCAATAACGTGCTCATCAACAAATACTATCAATGGAACGGCTATCCCTCGCAAGGACTAAATATCAGGGCTGGTGTTGGATATTCGTTTTAAAGTGAATAATAAGAGCAATAAATTGTAACTTTGGATAAAGTAAACAGATTTAGTTATGGTTACAAAAATAAAAAAGGGAGCAAGTAGCGAAGAAATTAAAACCTCATTTGAAAAGCTACAAGAAAAAAGAAAATCTCGTTTGGGATTTGATGCTTTCAAATATTGCGGTAAAGTGAAATTTGAAGTAGATGCACTCGAATTTCAAAAAAGGATGAGGGATGAATGGGAATAGGATACTTATCGATACCAATATTGCCATCTATCTTTTGGATGGTGATCGCTCATTGGCAGAAATATTGCACCATAAAACAATCTAATGATGCAATAAAAAAGGAAGTTATTCGCTTACGACGTAATAACGCTATTAAATTGCCAGATTGTATTGTGGCTGCAAGTTCAATCTATTTGGATATACCTTTGATGACAGCCGACAGAGGTTTTCTAAAGCTGGAAGAACTTAGTCTTATGTTTTACGAAAAATAATACGGGGGAGGTTTAAAAAAAACTGTAAAAATAGTCCAAATGCATGCCGAAGCTTCAAGCACTTAACGCCTCTAATAATGTAATCCATTTATAGGATATCAAACTTATCCCACCTGTGCTGCTTTTTGATGCTGTAACATACATATTATCAGTAGATTAGTCAAGTTGTAAAAATGGCTAAAAATCACTTCGCGTTGCCGTTATTTTTGCTATATTTGTATGTTTTTCAAAGGGCATTCTCTGCCATTTAAAATCACCATAATTAAAAGTTTTCATATAAGAAATCTATTATAGATGAACCAAGAATTTATTGACGAAAACAGTCGGAATCGAGCACAAAACTCAAATGATTACTCAGCCAATAGTATTACCGTACTTGAAGGTTTAGAGGCAGTACGTAAACGACCTGCTATGTACATTGGCGATATCGGTACGAGAGGCCTACACCATTTGGTTTATGAGGTTGTTGATAATTCCATTGATGAGGCCATGGCCGGCTATTGCGATACGATTGATGTTATTATTAAAAAAGATAATACCGTTAGCGTAAAAGATAACGGACGCGGTATTCCGGTTGATCTTCACGAAAAAGAAGGCAAGTCAGCTCTTGAGGTTGTAATGACCGTTCTACATGCTGGTGGTAAGTTCGATAAGGACAGCTACAAAGTTTCTGGCGGTTTGCACGGGGTAGGTGTATCTTGTGTTAATGCGCTATCGACTTATTTAAGGGCCGAAGTGCACCGCAAGGGAAAAATTTATTTTCAGGAGTATTCTATCGGTATACCTCAGAGCGATATTCAGCAAATAGGTACAACGGAGGAAACAGGAACAATAATTACTTTTAAAGCGGACGAGAGTATTTTTTCTTTGGTAGAGTATAAATATTCTGTTTTGGCCAGCCGTATGCGCGAACTCGCTTTTTTGAACAGGGGAATAACCATAACGCTTGCCGACGAGAGGGAACTCGACGAGGAAGGAAATGCTAAATTCGAGAAATTTCATTCCGAAAGAGGATTGGAGGAGTTTGTTGAGTTTATTGATGAGTCACGTGAAAAACTCACAGAAAAGGTGATTCACATAGTCACTGAAAAAAATGACGTGCCGGTGGAGTTGGCTATTCAATATAATACTTCGTTTAGCGAAAATGTATATTCCTACGTTAACAACATCAACACCATTGAGGGAGGTACTCACTTAACAGGTTTCCGTAGAGGGTTGACCCGTACCTTAAAAACTTTTGCCGAGAAATCAGGGATGCTGTCGAAGTTGAAGTTTGACATCAATGGCGATGACTTTAGGGAAGGTTTAACCGCCGTAATTTCGGTAAAGGTACAAGAGCCACAGTTTGAGGGACAAACAAAAACTAAGCTGGGTAACTCAGATGTGAGTTTGGCAGTAGATCAAGCGGTGAGTACTGCATTGAATTACTACCTGGAGGAGAATCCAAGAGATGCTAAAATAATTGTAGATAAGGTTATACTTGCTGCCACGGCTCGTCATGCAGCACGTAAGGCGCGTGAGTTGGTGCAGCGTAAAACTGTGATGACAGGGGGCGGTTTGCCCGGTAAATTAGCCGATTGTTCTGATAAAGATCCGGCTTCGTGCGAGGTTTTCCTTGTGGAGGGTGACTCGGCGGGCGGTACAGCTAAGCAAGGACGTAACAGACGCTTTCAGGCAATTTTGCCTCTGCGGGGTAAAATTCTGAACGTAGAAAAAGCCCTGCAACACCGCGTTTTTGAAAGTGAAGAAATAAAAAATATATTCACCGCATTAGGTGTTTCCATCGGCACCGAGGAGGATAGTAAAGCCTTAAACTTGGCCAAGCTTCGTTACCATAAGGTGGTTATCATGACGGATGCCGACGTGGACGGTAGGCATATCAACACCTTAATAATGACTTTCTTCTTCCGTTTTATGCGCGAGTTAATTGTAGAGGGTTATTTATACATAGCTACACCTCCTTTGTATCTTCTTAAAAAAGGTAAAAACGAAAGGTATTGCTGGAGCGAGCAGCAACGTCAGGATTTTATAAGAGAATTTGGTGGTGGAAAAGAAGATGCGGTACACATACAGCGATACAAAGGTTTGGGTGAGATGAACGCAGAGCAACTTTGGGATACCACCATGAATCCTGAGGAGCGCACATTGCGTCAAATAACCATTGAAAGCGCTGCGGAGGCCGATAGGGTATTTTCGATGCTGATGGGCGACGATGTGCCTCCACGCCGCGAATTCATTGAAGAAAATGCCACTTATGCCAATATCGACGTATAACTTGTGCATATCATATAATAAAAACCGTCTCTATTTATTTGGAGACGGTTTTTTTATGCGTTAATGAAAAGTAATCAGTCCTCAGTCCCCAAGTCACTAATTAACTAATCCATTCATCTTTTTAATCCTATAATCATCATTTTCATTTTCCGCTCTTCGCTCCCCGCTCTCCGCTCTCCGCCCCACGCTCCCTGCCCCACGCTCCCTGGTCTCTGCCCCTTACTCCTTGCTCAAAGCCCCTCCAGCCATTCTTGTGCTACGGGAGTCCAGTTAGGTGCATTTTTATTGTTGATACCCAAACTGAAGCCATGCCCACCTTTAGGATAGATATGCATTGTAGCTTCAACTTTGTTTTTTACCAGAGCTTGATACATTCTTATTGAATTTTCTACGGGCACGGCAGGGTCGTCGCCCGAGTGAAGGATAAATGCAGGTGGTGTATTTTCGTCAACCTGTTCGTCGTTGGAAAATTTGTGTATTAATTCCTGTGTGGGATTTTCACCCAATAGATTTTTACGAGAGCCGCCGTGGGTTATGTTATCTTGCATACTGATAACAGGGTAAATGAGCATCATAAAATCGGGGCGGCAACTGATGGTGTCCTGGGGGTCTTTCCCCACGTAAAAATCCTCGTTATAATGTGTGCCCAGCGAAGAGGCCAAATGTCCTCCGGCCGAAGAACCGATAATACCTATTTTGTTGGTATTTAAGTGGTATTTGTCAGCATTCGTACGGATATAACGTATGGCTCTTTGAGCATCCTGCATGGGTGCTTTATAACTTATAATTACCGACTCGGCTGTTGGTATTCGGTATTTCAAAATAAAAGCAGTAATGCCCATGCTGTTAAACCATTTGGCATAATCTGTTCCTTCCCAATCGTAGGCCAATCCATGGTATCCACCACCCGGACATATTAACACGGCCATTCCATTGGCATTTCGCTCGGAGGGGGTATATAGTTCCAGCGTGGGTTCTTGCACGTTCTCAATATAAAAAATATTTCTTTCAGGGTATTTTTCCTGGCCATCCGATTTTTTGTAGTTGGGTATTTGTCCTTGTTCCCAAAGTGGAATCACTTTTTGTGCTGAGATAGTTGCAGCACAAAAAAAGGTGATGAAGATAATTGAAAATAGTTTTTGCATAATTAAAATGTTTGATGAGTAGAGAATTCAATATTAGTACCTAAAATATAGCATAACACGAAAATACTAAAATAATAGATTATACACCTCTTGCTACTTTGTTATTTGGACAAGTACTAAAATGTTACAAGTGCCGGTTCGCATAAAAATTACTTTCTTTACACTTGTTACAACCTGCTCTTTTTGTATGGTAAAACTCCATCAATAAGTTATATTTAACAGCTAAAATAATTGTATATAAAAGTCGAAATAAAGGCAAGTGGTATAGGGTTGTTGAAAAGAGAAGAGATTTATGAATGGATTAAAACTGATGAAAGTTGGAAAATTGAGAAGTTGAAAATTGTAAATAAGAGAACATATTGAAAATAAATACAAACCACTAACATGTAATGAAAAATTCTATGAAGAAAAATGTGTTGATAATTTTAATCGCTTTCTCAACCCTAGAACTGTTTTCGCAGATTGACAAAGGGAATATTGTTTTTTCGGTTGATGGAAACTATATGAAAACGACCACAGGAAATGGAGTGACAACAAATCAAAACGTGGCACAGATAAAAGATTTAAGCCTTGGGACATCCGTTGGTTATTTTATAACAGATAGATTTATAGCGGGGGTTGGACTTGACTACTATTGTAATAAAGAATCCAGAACAGCTGAATTGATGATTAATAAGTTTGTTCAAACAGAAGTCATGAATATAAAATCTAATGTATTCTTGCCAAATATCTATTTAGGATATTATTACCCAATTATTAATAAACTTTACATTAATACTAATTTGAAATTTAGCTATGGTAAGCTTAAGTCTGATTATAATAGCTTAATCGTTGGGCGTGTCTATAATCCAACTGATACTTATGTGGAATTAAATAATTCATATTTTTCAGACTATGTTGAAGGGTATGAGGGGAACTCTGATGTTGATTTTTTTAGTGCTAAATTATTTCCTGAGTTGACATATTTTATTACTTCAAATTTTGGTTTTTATCTTGGATTAGGTGGTATAGAATATTCTATGACGGATTGGGCAACAAGCAATTCAAACTGGGGGATAAATTTCAATCCGGAAAATTGGAGATTTGGAATTAGGATAAAAATATAAAAATGCCAGCAAATACGCGCTCATAATGAATTGCCGTATTTTAGTAAATTCACGGGTTGAAACTCGCAGAAATACTAGTGGTTTTGAGAGTTTGGAAACCCGCAGTCGGCTACTATTCTTGTACTAAACCTAACACAACATCATTATCTTAACGATAGTTATGGCTTGCAAACGCCTATTAGTGATGCTGCATCTGCGAAAGCAGCTATAAATCAAACTGAATTTACCAAAAGTAATATGTTGCGGATATAACGCAGAAGGTGCAGTTGGTTTTTTTGTATATTGTTACGTCATAAACAAGCATGTTTTTTTTATGCATAAAACCTTGAAGCCAATCATATCCATATTGACCATTCTTATTTTTCTGATGCCAACTATGTTAAGGGTATGGATTGTGGTGGATTTTAAGATACAACAGGATTTCATTGCCAAGGTACTTTGCATTAATAAAGATGTTCCCCAAAGCACCTGTAATGGTAAATGCCATCTGAAAAAACAATTGAAACAGACCGAGGAGGATAAGCATAATAAAACATCTACAACGCTAAAAGAAAATAGCCTATCAAGTTTTCACCTCCCCACAGGCGATTTCCTATGTACACAGCCACAAGGAGAAGAAAATAAAGACGGCTTTGCTTTTTACCCCTCTTTCAAAAAATCATTTTACATCAACGAACTACTTCGTCCACCCCAAATTATTTGATACTTATATCTTGATACCCTGTCTGTGGCAGACAGGTCATATCTTGACACTTAATTTTATAAGTAACAATATTCAACCGTCAATTATTAAAAAAATGACAATTAAAAAACTAATTGCTCAGCTACTGCTATGCAGTATTTTTTGTTTTGCACTTGGGTTAGATGCATTGGGACAAAGTAAACATCAGATTCGCTTACTAGACGAGAGTAGCGACGAAGCCATACAAGGGGCAAGTTTTAGATATGGGAATCAATCGGGTTTGTCTGATGATAATGGGACGCTTGAATTTAATTATGAGGAAGGTATTAATATGGCCCTTTCTCACATAAATTATGGAGCTTGGGAATGGAGTGCTGAGGAAGTAGCTCAAATCATCCGCCAAAAAATATATCATCGAAAAAGCATATCGCAAAGTATCTATCCAATAACAGTATTGGCATTAAGGTCGGGTCAAAAACCTTCGGCCGGAATGAAGCTGGCATACCAAGACAGGATGGCTCATGATGCGGCCGATATTCTTAACCAAACGCCCATGCTCAACAGCATCCGCAAGAGCGGTAACTATGGTTTCGACCCAGTTTTCCGAGGTTTTAAATACGATCAAATCAATATTGTTTTAAACGGTGCACAGAGCGCAACGGCGGCTTGCCCTAACAGGATGGATCCGCCAAGTAGCCAGATGGCACCCAATATGATAGATAGGATAGAGGTGCTTAAAGGGCCGCATGCTTTACGCTATGGAACAGGCTTTGGGGCAACCATCAACTTTGTGCCTACACGCTTGCGTTTTACAGATGAGGCGGATACATACGGACGGGTGTCCTCGGGTTACGAGGATAATGGCGAGGTGTTTACCGGCGAAGGACAGATAGGTATGAGCGGCAAAGCATATGATGTTAGCTTTTTTGGAGCCTGGGCGCAGGGCAATGATTACGAGACCGGGAACGGACAAAAGGTTCAATCCGATTTTGAGCGGGGCAGCTTTGGTGCCAATCTGGGCTTTAAACTGAATAAAAATCAGCAGCTAAGGGTGGCATCCACCTATAATGTGGCGCGCGATGTTGATTTTGCAGCTTTGCCCATGGATTTGCGAAAGGACGATACCTGGATGCTCAATGCCCATCATCAAATTAATATCCAAAATAAACAGCTTAAATCGTGGAGTACCACAGTATTTGCTTCTTTTGTTGATCACTTGATGGATAACTTGTTAAAGCCTTTTGAGCCTCGCATGATGAATTCCAAAACACCTGCCAAAACGTATAATTATGGCGCACGTTCCGAAGGGTTTTGGCAATTTGAAAAAGCAACGCTTTTTGCCGGAGCCGACTGGCGGGCAGAAGGTGCAGAAGGCACCCGTAATAGGGAGTTTTTAATGGGACCTAACAAAGGCACAACATTAGGCGACAATGCCTGGCAAAAAGGACATATTGATAAGGTGGGTATGTTTGGCGAGTATCAGATGGATGCCGGTGAACTTCAGTTTGTTTTGTCGGGTAGGGTAGAGGTAAATAGTGCCGATGTGGACGATGCGGATGCCAATTTTTTGCAACGTTTTCCTAATACGAAACAAACGCAATTTAATCCCAGTGTTAGCTTGGGTGCTTCGCATAAGTATGATGGTGGCATAACGCTTGGTTTGTGGCTCGGACGGGCGCAACGCAGTGCGGGTTTAACGGAGCGCTTTATCAATTATTTCCCGGTAGGTCAGGATCCCTACGAGATGGTAGGTAACCCGCAATTGGATGCAGAGGTGAACAATCAGGTAGACATCACTTTTGATTGGTCCATGGAGAAAACTTCGGTTAATATGGACATATTTGCATCTTATATGCAAAATTTCATTTCGTCGTTTATCGATCCAAGTTTAAATCCGGTAATCGGCACTAGTCCAGGGGTGCGCACTTACGTCAATCTGGATGAGGCCTTTAAAACGGGTTTTGAATTTACCTGGACGCAAGAGCTTGGCATCGGTTTGCAGCATCAAATGGCCGTGGCCTATACTTTTGCCAAGGATTTGGAGCGAAACGAACCCCTGCCCGAAATAGCCCCGCTCGATTTAAGATATAAGCTACGCGGCGTTTATCTGCGTGGTAGGTTATTGCCCGAGGCCACCTTCCGCCATGTAATGGAGCAGTCGCGCATTTCGCACGAATATGGCGAATCGCGTACCCCTTCCTTTTCACTGTTGGATGTAAAGTTATCCTATCGGTTTTTGGATGCGGTGAGTTTGAGTGCTGGGGTAAACAACTTGTTTAATGTGAACTATTACGAGCACCTGAGCCGGTCGGTACGCGGAACTGCCGACCCAATTTTTGCCCAAGGGCGAAATGTGTTCGCCTCGGTCAGTTTGAGTTTTTAGATATCTTTTTAATAACTTATTGGATGACTTCCAGACATCCAATAAGTTATCTAAAGGTAATATTACTTGACATTAAAGGTAACTTTGCCTATATTTAGTGGAGCCAATTAAAATTTGTGATGATATGATTACGCAAGAAGCAAAACATAAACACATTCTAAAAGGTATTCCCAATAGTGTAAACGATACCGATATTTTGCTTTACCTGCAAAGCAAAAAGGTTAATTGGGAATATGTGCAAACGCTCAAGGAAAGCACTCAATTTAATGACGAAGTACTCTCCAAGTGGTTAAATATAAGTGTTAAAACATTCCGTTTGTATAAAAAACCACAGCAAGAAATTAATGCTACAATAAAAGAGCATGTCTTACTACTTCTGTCAGTAATTCAGCATGGCAAAAAGGTTTTTTCTTCTATGCAGAAGTTCGACGAATGGTTGAAAAAGGAAAATTATTATTTTAATAGTAAAGCTCCCATTGAATATTTGAATACCATTACCGGAATTCGGTTTATAGACGATAGATTAACAGCTATGGAATATGGAGATAACATTTAACCGATGGAGTTATTTAGAATATCATCAGAGGAGTTTTGCAAACAACTGACATCTTCCGGAACCTCAAATAGATGGAATAGGAGAGGGGAATATGTTATTTATGCCGGTTCAACAAGATCATTATCAACACTTGAACAGGTTGTTCATCGGAATTTTATAAAGCCTGATATTAACTATAAAGTGATGGTTATATCTGTTCCTGACTCAGATGAATTGGTGAAAACTATTAAAACAAAGGGATTGCCAAACAACTGGAGGCGATTTGAAGCCTACACGGATCTTCAAAAAATAGGTAGTGATTGGTACAACAGTAAAGAAGCATTATTGCTAAAAGTACCTTCGGCGGTAATTCCTTTCGAATACAACTACATCATAAACACAGTACATCCCAATTTTATGCAGCATGTAAAGTTAGTTAGGATTGAAGAATATTTTTGGGATAAAAGTTTGATAACAAACGAATAAAAGATGATGGAAGAACAGATTAATGAAATATTATTCAATCCCACCATGGGAAAAATTGCAATTATTGCCATTGGTACGGCTATTATTTGGTTTGTTCTCAAAGCTATTCAACGCAATTTGTTCACCAAGATAAAAGATAACGACAACCGCTACAAGGCAAAAAAAATAAGTAATTTCATAGGTTATGTGTTAACTGTTTTGTTGTTGGCCATTGTTTTTAGCGACAGGATGGGCGGGGTAACTGTTGCTTTGGGGGTTGCCGGGGCAGGCATAGCATTTGCCATGCAAGAAATTATTGTTTCGTTTGCCGGATGGGTAGCCATTATGTTTGGGGGATTTTATAAAACAGGCGATCGTGTACAGTTGGGCGGTATTAAAGGTGATGTGATGGATATTGGCGTTATACGCACCACTATTATGGAAATCGGGGAGTGGGTAGATGGTGATCTGTATAATGGAAGAATAGTGCTTGTAGCCAATAGTTTTGTTTTTAAAGCGCCTGTGTTTAATTATTCCGGGCAGTTCCCATTTTTATGGGACGAAATTAAAATTCCAATACAATTTGGTAGTAATTACAATCTGGTAAAAGAAATATTGGAACAGATGGGCAAAGAGGTGGCCGGCGACCTGAGTCAGCATTCGAAGGAGGAATGGGCTGGATTACAAAGGAAATACAAGTTAGAAGACGCTCAAACGGAATCCATGGTATCTCTGGTTGCCAATGATAATTGGGTTGAATTCACCTTACGTTATATCGTTAATTACAAAAAAAGGCGCACCACCAAAACCGAATTATTTACCCGCATACTTGAAGCTATGGATACCACCGGAGGCCAAATTAAGTTTGCTTCTACCACCTTTCAATTGGTCGAGTCGCCCGATTTTAAATCAAAGATGGGGGCGGAGGAAAAAAGAAAGTAAGGGTTACTATTGCAGTTTATTTTTCCGCTCGTTTTGCTTACCCTAATTTGAATTGACATGAAATCGTATATGAGATTATTTATCGTTATCATATTTGTACTTTGCATTAACCCTATAAAAGGTCAGACAGATAGTATAATTATGAACCGAGATTCGGCAAACGCTGTATTGCTGCAAAATTACAGTTTACGTCTTGCCGAGATTGAGCAGCACCGCCTGGCCGACTCCATAAAAAAAGCCGAATTAGAGTTTCAATTAACTTCCCTAAAGACCACCGACAATATTCAAAAAGGAGAGTTGCTGCAGCAGCTAAAAACAATTGAAGATCAGGAGAAAGTGCGTATTACAGGAAAAAGGGCACGGATAGATTCGTTGCGAAATACAGCTACAGGTTTTCCGGTGATTGGCGTAATGGAGGATACCTTGTTTGTGGTGTATTCAAAAATAGGTGCCTCCACACCTAAGGAGCGTGCCGGCAATATCTCCAAGAAAATAAAAAATCTGTACGAAGATGATTTTCTTAACATTGAATCGATAGAAGTGGTTGAATCGGAAAATACCTATGATATTGTTTCGGGCGAAACCATCATAATGAGCATTTCCGAAACAGACGCATTGTGGTACGATAAAAATATGCTTGACCTGGCTATCCAATTTAAGGATACCATCAAAGAATCCATATTTCTGGCCAAGAAAGAAAATAGCTTGTTAAGACTTTTGCTACGTATTGGATTGGTTATACTGGTTATTGTGTTGGCCTGGTTTATCTTTTGGCTCATAGGCAAAGGGTACTTGCGCTTATTGAATTTGATTATCCAAAACAAGGATACATGGCTCAGAGATTTGTCGTATAATAATTACACCTTCTTAACAGCAAACCAAGAGTTGACTGTTGTACAGTTTTTGCTTAAAGTATTCCGAGGTTTTATTTTTATTTTACTGATATATATTACCCTGCCCATCATCTTTAGCATATTTCCTTTTTCGCGCAATTGGGCCGATGCACTTTTTCAATTGGTATGGTCGCCTTTTAAAGGGGTGTTGAGCTCGGTATGGAATTATCTGCCCAATCTGGTTAGTATTTTGGTTATTTATTTTGTGATGCGGTATTTTATCCGTTTTGTAAAATACATATTTACAGAGATACATGGCGAAAAATTAAGGATAAGCGGTTTTCATTCCGATTGGGCCATGCCAACCTTCAGCATCGTAAAGTTTTTGCTGTATGCCTTTATGTTTGTACTTATATTTCCTTTGCTGCCTAATTCCGATTCCGATATATTCAAAGGTGTTTCCGTATTTATTGGCGTCTTGTTTTCTTTGGGTTCGTCATCGGCCATTGCTAATATGGTAGCCGGACTAGTTATTACCTATATGAGGCCATTTAAGATTGGCGACAGGATAAAAATTGGGGAGGTTACGGGCGATGTGATTGAAAAGACGCTGTTGGTGACTAGGGTGCGTACCATTAAAAACGAAATAATTACTATTCCAAATGCTGCCGTACTGTCGGGCAATACCACTAACTATACCATTGAGGCCAACGACCATGGACTAATTGTTTATACCAGCGTAACCATTGGCTACGACTTACCATGGAAGGAAGTCCATCAGGCCTTGATTGATGCAGCATTGCGTACGGATATGATTTCTAAAGAGCCGCATCCCTTTGTATTACAAACCGCCCTCGAAGATTTTTATGTGGCCTATCAACTCAATGCTTTTACCAAAGAAGCCAGTAAACAGGCTCTGGTGTATTCTTATTTACATCAAAATATACAAGATGTTTTTAACGAACGTGGAATTGAAATCATGTCGCCCCATTACCGTGCCGCCCGCGATGGTAATAAGTCCACCATTCCGGCCGATTATCTGCCCAAAGATTATAAGGCGCCGCATTTTAATGTGGAGGTTAACGCGGATAAGAAAGAGTAAGATTTATAAACAACAAATGCGATAAATGTTAATTAATATATATACTATAATGTAAACATGACAACTATAATGATAATTTGTAGGTGATTGAATATTTATCGTAAACTTTACAAAGTGAAATATAGGCTGAATCAGCATTGTGTTTTGTAGATTTGGTATTGTCAATAGAAATGATTATATTAGAGTGTTGTAGTAAATTCATAAAACATTTGGTTGAGTTATGTGTTTGTTTATTAACACATACTTTTTGCTCAAAGTAGTTATATAGTTGCACTATCATTAATATACCCTAACACATGATGAGAATTTTTACACTGCTATTTATTTTGGTACTTATGCTTCCGGGGTGCGGTACCGACATTGAAACCATTTCAATTGAACGAACTGGTATATTTACTTTCAATGTAGAAGGTGATAATCAAACCTGGCGCAGCAATAGTTTTAAATTCTATCCCGGACAATCCGTTGTCAAAGAGTTTTCAGGAGAAACGGATGTGACTGTTTTATTCAGAAGGTATTACCTTGTATTTGAAGGTGTATCACCGAAAGGTGATGATTTTGAGTTGTCCATTACGCTCGACATCGGCGATGAGGTGGATATGCGTCACTTGTATTCAACAGATTACCATCAACGCAATGGGGGATTGCATCAGATTTCAATGATATTGACTAAGGGGCGGGGTAATCAAACCGTCTATTCCATGGCCGAATTATGTGCAGATAGCGCTAATGATGCCTACTTTGATATTGATAGGCAGAACAAAGAAGAAAAACTTATTGCGGGTACGCTTAGCGCCAACCTTTGCTTTGAAGATTCTGCGGAGCCTCAATTTCGGATTTTTAATGCGCAATTTAAAGATATAGAATACTAATAATTATACTTATATGCAAAAGATTTACTTCTGGATATTTCTTGCCTTGTTGGCAGGGAAAGCACAAACATCTTACGCACAGGATACGGGTGTTCCTGCCGCTGCTTTTGACGTAATGGTTATGAATAATGGAGATATTATTTATGGCAAAGTGGTGGAGGTTAATATGCATTTGATACGATATAAACGCACGGATATTCCCGATGGTCCTATATACGAGTTGTTTAAAAGTGAAGTGTATGCCATTAGCTACCGCAATCAGCTAACGGAGTATTTGATTCCGCAGGAAAATATGTTTCGTGAGGGGCAGGCCAAACCTTCCGTAAGGGATTCGTTGGCTTTAGGTTTATGGCGTTCGTCGGCGCAGGCAGGTGAGGTGCGTATAGGAGTTGGCATCGTCAGGAACTATTCAAGGGTTAAAGAGGTGGATGAATATCAGAGTGAATTTAGTTTTCCTTCTATTCATATTTCATATCTCTTCCCTGTAAATAGTAGTATAGATGTAGGTTTAGCTATGGGATATGCAGGTTTTAAGTATTCTGATAAGAGTTTTAGTGAATACGATCAGCTTCAAACGGATCGAACTATCAGGGAAACATTGTTTTCAGTCGCGTTAATTGGTAAGTATGGGTTTGATGTGAAACTATTCAGGCCTTATGTGTTAGCTGGCATATCTTTCACCAACTCCAATGTACGAACAGAAGGAACGGTTACTTTTACCGATGATGAACGATCAATTCTTGTTCAAGGGGGAGCTCGCAGTGGCAGTTTTGGCATCCCTTTGCGGGGTGGAGTGGATATTCGAATTGTTGAATCATTTAATGCTTTTATAGAGGCCGGAACGGGACTTACGATGTTGCAAGTGGGGGGGGTATTTAAAATTGGTAGATAATGAAGATAGATTTAAAAATAGTATGGGTTGTTTTGTTTTCCTCAGCATCTTTTTTTAGTTATGCGCAAGAACAAGGATTATCTGTCCAAAATCAACCCAGAACTGGAATAGTATTGCATCTTGGACCTTCCATCAATTATTTTCAGGGTCAGCAGTCAGATAGTTATGAGGAGTTCAATAGTAAACGGATTAATTTTCAGTTAAATGCATTTTTGGGATATTCGTCTATGAGTGGCAATGGCAACTCCATTGGCATTTTTGGAACTGGCGGTTATTCTAATAAGTTTACGCTTGATGAAATTCTCTCCATCCAAAATATTAATGTTGTTGATTTGGAAAGTAGCAGTTATAATACCTTTTATCAGATTGAAGGAGGTATGATTGTTTCCAATATTTTGAGGCTGAGCACTGGTTTTGGTTCACAAGATTACAGTGCTCCAAGCGGGGATGAAAGTATTGACTATTTGTCTTCTACCGCAGGGTTAATGATAAATTTTGGTAATGTGATGTGGAATATGGATGCCAATTTTAATTACGGACTGGATTACTCGCATTCAATTATTAAATTCTCTACCGGTCTGGTTTTTATTTTTTAAAGCTTATGCCCATAAGTAAGGGGACTAGTACCCCAATATACAATCGATTAGTATATTCTTTCTCTCATTTTTCTTTTTTGCATTAAAGGGATAATAAAGTTTTATGGCATTTCCATTGATGTAAATAAAAAAAAGAGAATCCATAGTCAGGTACAGTCTCATCATCAATAAACTAAGGAAGCGTCCTGCTTCCTTTGATGAGATTTTGGATTATTTAAAAGTAGAATCTGAAATTCTATAGTTTAAGTGATTGTATAGCCGAGCACATACAATTTGAGCCAAGGCAGTGGTGTAAAAGTTTGCAGTCCGGTTTCTTTGATTGAAGCGTTAAAACGGATGCATCAGGAAGCGATTGTGCAGTATGATTGATGGTTGTTGAAATTTAAACACTAAATTTCAATTGACGTCCAAAGCCCTCTCGAATTATCCTCATTAAAGTTGATAATCTAATATCAGAGGCATGATTTTCGATTCGGGAAATATAAGTTTTAGTGGTTTCACATTTATTTGCGAGTTGTTCTTGGGTTAATCCACTTTCTTTTCTAAGTTCCTGAATCATTACACCAAGTCTAAACGCTTCGAATCCTTCCTCAAACTTTTCTCTTTCAGTTGCACCTAGTTTTCCATATTGTTCGTCAAGGTGCGTATCGAATGAGGTTAAATTGTTAACTTCTGTTTTTTTTCATCAAAATATTGTTTTTTAAGTTTTTCTGCCTTTTCAATCTCTTTTTATGGAGTCTTTTGTGACTTTTTTTTGAAACCCATTTACCAGCACAATGAGTTCTCCTTTGTCAAAAAAGCTAAAAACTCTGTAAATATTACTCCCGAATTCAACACGAATTTCAAATAATCCGGTAGAATCTTCGATGTGCTTAAAATACTTTATTGGAACTCTGTCAATAGTTGAAATTAATTTAAGTGTCCAGTTAAACTTTCGTTTCACTTCATAGTTTAAAGTCTCAAAAAAGTCAAGGTAGAAATGCTTATAATAAAATATGCTCCTAATATTTTTCTCACCCATGGCACAAAGTTAGCTAATAAGATAACTCAATGCCAATTATTTATTGTTGCAAACTCTTTTAATCCCTTTTGCCCCGAACATTAAAAAAGGAGAACCCGCTGGCTCTCCTTTTTGTATCATGTAATGTATATGTTGGACAAAACCAAAACTTAGCTCTTTTTCTTATTTTTTTGCTGCAATTGTTGTTGCTTGGACATTTCCTCAATACGTGCCTGAAAACCTGATTTCTTTTTAGGTTTCTTCTGATTGGCGGTGAGCTTGGCTAAAATAGCCTTTTCATCCACAAATCGTCTAATCAGTAAGGTTTGTAATATGGTTATCAAGGTAGATACAAAGTAGTAGTAACTTAAGCCCGAAGCGTAGTTGTTAAAGAATACCAAAAACATTACGGGCATCATGTACATCATTGCTTTCATACCCGGCATCTGACTTGTAGATGCTGTCATCTCTTGGTTCATTCTGGTATAAACGATGTTGGTGACAGACATCAACAAAGTAAACAAACTAACGTGCGCACCATAGAATGGGATAGTAAAAGGAAGATCCCAAATAGAATCGTAACTCGACAAATCCGATGCCCACAAAAAGCTCTCGTGTCTAAGCTCGATGGATGCCGGGAAAAAGCGGAACATGGCAAATAGGATGGGCATCTGCAACATCATTGGCAAGCATCCTCCCAAGGGGCTTACGCCAGCCTTACCATACAGTGCCATGGTAGCTTTTTGTCGCTCCATTGCCTTATCAGCAGGTATTTTTTTGTTTATTTCTTCTATCTGCGGTTTAAGCACCTTCATTTTGGCTGTCGACATATACGATTTATACGTCAATGGGAACAATGCCAATTTAATTATGAGGGTGAGTAAGAGGATTATTAATCCATAATTGGCAATACCGCCCTCTAACCAGTTAAATATGGGTATGATGGCAAACCTGTTTATCCATCCAAAAATACCCCAACCCAAAGGAATAATTTCTTCTAAATCGAGACCTTTAAATTTTTTAAGGGTTTTATATTTGTTAGGCCCAAAGTAAAACTGAAAGGCTTTTTCGTTCTGCATCCCTCCGGCATGAGGAATAACCAACGAAGCAGTATTTGTGCTCAATATGGGCGAATTGTCCTCTTCTGGATATACATTCAAATTGACTTTTCCTGCGCTAAATTTGTCCTTGGCAATCAATATCGAAGAAAAAAACTGATCTTTAAAAGCAATCCACTTCAAAGGGGTTCTGAAATCTTCATCGCCTGATTTACCTGATATTTCATCCACTACGTCCTGGTCGTACTTAAAATACACACCGGAATATTGAATTTCGAAGGAGCGGCCTTTTTCTTGGGCTATCACATCCATTTTCCAATCCAAATCAAAACCACCTCTGTTGGATTGTATAATATCATCTACATTGTTTTGTACGATATTAAAATCCACCATATGCATATTTGGCAACAACTTATATTCAAAGGCCATAAACTGATCGGCACCCAATTCCAGTTTAAAACGTATGGTTGAATCTGTGATGGCTTCCTTATCAACGGTAAAGTTTAGGTTGTTGGTATTTAATATACGGTTGTTATGAAAAAAGTTAAAACCAAAAACGTTTTTGTCACCGTCAAAAAGTACGACCGGTTCGTCGTTGAAATTGGTATAATTCTTTAACTCTACCGAATATATTTTACCTCCTTGGCTCGAAAACTTAACTTTTAACAATTTGTTTTCAAGGGTGTGAAATTCATTTTCCCCTTCCATCGCATCGGCAAAAGCGCCAAACTTATCAATGTTTTGTTTTTGGAGGGTGGTGTCGGGTGTTGATTGCACTTGTGCGGCAAGGGCGGCACTGTTTACCTCGGCTTGTATTGCAGCTTTTTGTGATTCCACAGCTTCTACTGTGGCTATTGAGTCGCGACGCAGTCTTAACGCCTCCAATTCTTGTTCGTTGGGTTTATTCATCCACCAAAATAGTCCTAAAATTAGGGCTATGAGTAGCATACCCGTAACGGAATTCTTATCCATTTTAAATATTATTTCTTGATATAAATATATTCGTAATTATCTATTTGCTGATAGCAGCTTTTATAAATGCCATAAATAAAGGATGTGGTTTTAATACCGTACTGCTGTATTCAGGATGAAATTGAACACCCACATACCATTTCAATTTTGGTATTTCAACAATTTCCACCAATCCTGTGTCGGGATTTATTCCGGTGGCTAACATGCCTTTTTCCTCGAATTGGGGTAAAAAATCGTTGTTAAATTCGAATCGGTGCCTGTGTCGCTCATGTATTGTAATAGAGCCGTATGCCTTATGTGCAATGCTACCTTCTTTAATCTTACATTCATAGGCTCCCAAACGCATTGTACCTCCCTTGTCGGTTACATTTTTTTGGTCTTCCATTAAATCGATCACTGGGTACGTTGTATTTTCGTCCATTTCGGTAGAGTTGGCATCTTTTAGCTGCACCACATCGCGGGCAAATTCTATTACTGCACTTTGCATGCCCAAACAGATGCCAAAAAATACCATATCGTTTTCGCGCGCATAACGAGCAGCTTCCAACTTGCCATCAATACCTCTATTTCCAAAACCCGGTGCAACCAGCACGCCATCAAGGTCTTTGAGTTCTTCAGCCACGTTGTCGGCGGTAATATTTTCTGAATGAATGAGTTTTATGTTAACTTTTCTATCGTTGTAGGTTGCTGCATGTATTAATGCTTCAACAATGGATTTGTAAGCATCGGGCAGTTCTACGTATTTACCCACTAGGCCAACAGTTACGGTTTCCTTGGCATCATGGAGCTTTGTTAAGAAGTTCTTCCACATTTTGAGGTCTGGGGTTGGGGTGATGGGCAATTCTAGTTTTTCTAAAACTATCTCGTCCAATCCTTCTTCCTGCATTTTAATGGGTACCTCGTATATGGTGGCCACATCAATGGATTGAATTACCGCACCAGGGTTTACGTTACAGAAAAGAGCTACTTTTTTACGGATGTCGGGACCTAACTCATGTTCGGTGCGCAGTACCAGTACATCGGGCTGAACCCCGGCTTCCAAAAGTGCTTTAACGGAGTGTTGTGTGGGCTTTGTTTTAAGCTCGCCCGAAGCCTTCAGATAAGGCACAAAGGTAAGGTGTATGTTAAGGGCACGGTTACCCAACTCCCATTTCATCTGGCGTACAGCCTCAATGTAAGGCAGGGATTCTATATCGCCCACAGTGCCGCCAATCTCGGTAATCACCACATCAAAATGATGTTTGATGCCCAGTAACTTAATGTTGCGTTTTATTTCGTCGGTGATGTGAGGGATAATCTGAACCGTTTTGCCCAAATAATCGCCTTTACGTTCTTTATTGATAACGTTTTGGTAGATACGTCCGGTAGTAACGTTGTTGGCCTGCGAAGTGGGAACGTTTAAAAAACGCTCGTAATGACCAAGATCCAAATCTGTTTCGGCACCATCTTCAGTTACATAGCACTCTCCATGCTCATAAGGGTTTAGGGTACCCGGATCAACATTTAAATATGGATCTAACTTTTGAATGGTTACCTTGTATCCTCTTGCTTGTAGCAATTTGGCCAGCGAAGCTGAAATGATTCCTTTACCTAACGATGAGGCAACCCCCCCTGTTACAAAGATATATCTTGTATCCGGCACTGTATGAGCTATTTAAATTAAACCTAAAAATCTTCCAGAAAAAATAAAGCACAAAGGTAAAAATTAATGGGTAAATAAAAAGAAATGAGATAGCCGGATTCAGTGTTTAAAGTTTGGTGTTTCCTCCGAATTATTTTTTTTCGGTTTGATGATGCATCGATTCTTTTTGCGGGGAGCAAGGGTAAAGAGTAGGGCGCAAGGGGCGTGGGGCAAGGAGCAAGGAGTATGTTGTGCAAGGGGCAAGGGGCAAATTTGTTTTTTATTTCCCTTATTTCCTTTTCTTATCTCTTTTTTTTCTTTACGCTTCACTTGCTTGCCCCAAGCTCCTTGCCCCAAGCTCCACGCCCTACGCTCCAAAACTACCCTTCGCGCATCATTTTTTTAAGCCCTAAAATTGAGCTTATAGGCAGGCTGCACGTATTATTCTTGCAAAGATAAAACGTAAGGTTTTTGCTGTATTTATCTTTTGCTACAGGAATAGCATCACTTTGTCCGGCAATAAAAATATAGGGGTTAAAGTCTGTTAAAAATTCATCGCGTGCCTTTTCTTTTCCCTCACCCGAAATTACCAATTCGTAGTTCTCATGTATAAAATAGAGTTTCAATCGCTGCCAGTTGGCGTAGTACTTGCCATAATCATCTATTTTCCCCGATAGATTTTTTAGCATTTGTAGGGCAGTTTGATAAGCCTCTTTATTTAAAAAATACTTACTAAGGCGAAAGAGGTTTAAGGCCATTATAGAGTTTGATGCAGGTATTACATTATCGGATAGCTCTGATTTGCGAATCAATAACGGATCGTCTAACACCGATGTGTAATAAAACAATTGGTTGTCTTCGTTAAAGAAGTGGCAAGTAGCATATTCGCACAAAGCGCGAGCCTTTAGGAGCCATTGGTCGTCGAAAGTAACTTGGTACAAATCAATCCATGCATCTATTAATAAGGCATAATCGTCTAAAAAAGCATTGATAGTTCCTTGCTCTCCTTTTAGGCTCCGCCATAATCCACCATCTTCTTTAATGGCTTTTTCTTTTAAAAATGTGGAAGCATCAATGGCATCCTGTAAATACGATTTGTTTCCGGTGGCTCTATAGGCATGTATCAAACCTTTAATTGTAATGGCGTTCCATGCGGTCAGTATTTTATCATCAAGCCTAGGGCGGATTCTTTTGCTGCGTTCCTCAAACAGCAGGTTTTTACCTTTTTTTATTAATACTTTTAAAGAATCAATTTGCAAAGCATGTTGTGCACAAAATTCTTCCTCCGAAATGGTTTGAAACAGCACATTGTTTCCTTCTTCCCAATTGCCCTCATCTGTGATGTTGTAAAAAAAGCAGAACTGTGCGGCGTCGGACCCAAGCAAAACATCTATTTCATTTTTAGTCCACACATAAAACTTTCCTTCTACCCCTTCGCTATCTGCATCTAAAGAGGCATAATAACCACCTTTGGGCGACTTTAACTCTCGGTTTACGAAGGATACGGTTTGCTCTATCACATCTTTAAATAAAGGATTTTGCGTGAGCTGATAGGCATTGGCATATACCTCGAGTAATTGGCCTTGGTCATACAACATTTTTTCAAAATGTGGTATTTTCCAATAAGCATCTACCGAATACCTTGAAAATCCACCTCCTACTGTATCGTAAATACCTCCCCAGGCCATTCTAGTCAACGATAGGTTTATGTATTTACCCACCTCATCATCCGAATATTTGAACAGGTAAGATAGGAGGAAATTATATTCTACCGGCATTGGAAATTTGGGAGCTCCTTTATTTCCGCCCCATTCAAAGTCAAAATTGTGTTTCCATGAATCAATTGTGGTGTCCATCATTTGGGCAGTAAACAACACCGAATCCTTGACCAATCCAATAAAGTCCATTCGTTCTATTCCCTGCCTAATTTCGTTGGCCAGATGTTTCAATTTGTCGGGTGATTTTTTAAAAAGCCCATATATTTCGCTCAATAAGTTAGTCCATTGTCTTTTCTGAAAATACGTACCTGCAAAAATAGGCTTCCCGTTGGGCAAAGCAATAATATTTAAAGGCCAGCCTCCCTTCCCTGTTGTTAAGTGCGCCACATCCATAAACAGTTGGTCTAGGTCGGGGCGTTCCTCTCTATCTATTTTAATCGAAATAAAATTCTCATTCATTACCCCAGCCACTTCTTTGTCGCTAAAGCTTTCGTGTTCCATCACATGGCACCAATGGCAGGCCGCATAACCAATGGATATCACTATTAATTTATTTTGTTCTTTGGCCATATCCAACGCCTCACGTCCCCAAGGGAACCAGTGCACAGGATTATGGGCATGCATTAGTAAATAAGGGCTAGTCTCAGTAATGAGGGCGTTTGTGTTGTTTTTTGTATTCATTCTTGGTAGAGTTTAATATGTCACTAACAGCTAAACGCTTTGTAAAGTTTAATGCAATCTGTTCAATTTGAAAAGAAAAAGATATCTTTGGCGACCATATTAAAATGGATTATTTTATAGCGAACTTAAATTTATTGACATCTAACCATGATAGATAAAAGCATTTTACTTGAGTTGGTTAAAACTCGGATGCCCTATGGTAAGTACAAAGGCACCGTAATGTGCGATATTCCAGAGTTTTATTTGGCTTGGTACCAGCAAAAGGGGTTTCCTGCGGGTAGGCTGGGCATGTTATTGTCTACCTTGTACGAAATTAAACTCAACGGATTGGAGTATTTACTTCGCGAAATCAGAAAAATGTAACTGCTAGCTTATAGCTTGATGCGGTAATTCATAATGAACAATTTTTGAATCAATGTTAAAAAAAATGAAATATGTCATCATATCCAGATTTGAAAAACCCGGGATATACAATGATTTGTTACATTTGCCTTCTGTACCTATTTATTTTAAAACATGCCAAACAGTAGAGAAATCATTCTTGTAAATATATCCGGTGACGACAAGCCGGGACTTACCTCTTCTTTATCGGAGATATTAGCTCAGTATAACGTTCAAATATTAGATATTGGGCAGGCTGTTATTCACGACAACCTGGGCTTGGGCATATTGTTTGAAGTGCCGCAGGCCTACGAGTCGGCGCCTATTTTAAAGGATTTACTATTCAAATCCTACGAAATCGGGGTTAAGATTAAGTTTACGCCTATCTCAGAGCAACGCTATGCAGAGTGGGTTTCGCATCAAGGTAAAGAACGTTATATCATTACTTTACTTGCACGTAAAATATCCGCCGAACATTTGGCTAAAGTTACCCGTATTATTTCTTCGCAAAAATTAAATATCGATACCATCACCCGTTTATCGGGAAGAGTTGATTTGAATACAAACTCGAAACATAATAAAGCGGTGGTTGAGTTTTCGGTAAGAGGTCTGCCCATAGACATGGAGCTTATGAAGAAAGATTTTATGGATCTCGCGGGTAAAATTGGGGTCGATATAGCTTTTCAGGAAGACAATATATTTCGAAGAAACCGTCGTTTGGTATGCTTCGACATGGACTCTACCCTTATACAAACCGAGGTGATAGATGAACTGGCAGAAAAGGCAGGTGTGGGTGATCAGGTTAAAAAGATTACCGAAGAGGCCATGTGCGGCAATATTGATTTTAACGAGAGTTTTATTCAACGGGTATCCTTGCTCGAAGGTCTTAGTGAGTCGGCTCTGAAAGAGGTGGCCGAAAATCTACCCATTACAGAAGGCGCCGAACGATTGATGAAAACCCTGAACAAATATGGTTATAAAACGGCCATTCTATCTGGCGGATTTAGTTATTTTGGCAACTACCTAAAGGCCAAATTAGGTGTTGATTATGTATTTTCCAACGAGCTAGAAATTAAAGATGGCATGCTAACCGGTAAGCATGTGGGCAATATTGTTGATGGTAAGCGCAAAGCTGAATTGTTAAAACTATTGGCTTTTAAAGAAGATATTCATCTGGATCAGGTGATTGCCGTAGGCGATGGATCCAATGATTTACCCATGCTCCAATTGGCGGGTTTGGGGATTGCTTTTCACGCTAAACCTCTAGTGAAAGCGGGTGCCGATAACTCCATATCTACCATAGGACTTGATGCCATATTATACATGCTGGGCTTTAGAGATAGGGAGATAAATAAGTAGCGGTTGGCGGATAGCTGATGGCTAGTGGCCGCTGGCTATTTAAACTAAAAGACCCTTGTTAATAAAAAAATCCCCGAACATATATATGAAAGGGGATTTTAATATGAAGAGGTTTTTAAATTCTTCTTTTCTCTTTGATACGGGCTTTTTTACCGGTACGTTCACGTAGATAGTAAATACGTTTTCTACGAACTTTACCGTGACGGTTAACCTCGATCGATTCGATAAAAGGTGACTCAATAGGGAAAATTCTTTCAACCCCTTGGTTTCCTGACATTTTCCTTACGGTTACCATTTTTGTGGAACCGGTACCTTTAACCTGAATAACTACACCTTTGAAAATCTGGATACGCTCCTTGTTTCCCTCTTTAATCTTGTACGATACAGAGATGGTGTCACCTGCTCCAAAAGAAGGTTTTTCTTTTGTTTCAGTTTTAAATGCGTCTTCGGCAATTTTAATTAAATCCATTTTTTTAAAATATCTTTGCATTTAACAAATACATGCAATATTACGTGAACCACTTGTTCAATAAGAGATTACATGCAGATTGTTTATAATCGGGCGCAAAGATAATATTTTGATTTGTTTTTTAACAATGTGGAGCCTTCTTTTTTATAGGCTAAAACAGGTTTTACTGATAAGCACCCCGTCTGACGTTTCTGTGTTTTAACTTCTACTTGCCCATAGGCTGTGATGTTCTGCCCTAACACAATGAGTCACTGCTTTTTTAAGATGCGTAATCATTGATTGCAATATTTAAGCTTTGAATAATTAAAATTCGCTGGTAAAATGAAACTCAATATCCTTAAAATTTTGCTGCGCAAGCTCTAACATATACGACGAATCGGCTAAAAACACATCTCTTCCTTGCTTGTCCTTGGCCATATATTGAGTTTTGCGTAATTTAAAATCTGCAAGTTCTTCGGCATTTTTCGATCTTATCCAGCAAGCTTTAAACAGGTTGATGTGCTCATATCGGCACTTCGCATTGTATTCGTGATTTAAACGATACTCTATCACTTCAAACTGCAGTGCCCCAACGGTTCCAATAATTTTGCGTCCATTAAACTGACTGGTAAAAAGCTGCGCCACACCTTCATCCATCAATTGATCTATCCCTTTGTTCAGCTGTTTGGTTTTCATGGGGTCGGCATTTTCAATATACCTAAAAAGCTCGGGCGAAAAGCTTGGCAGTCCTTTGAAACTTATTTTTTCGCCTTCGGTAATGGTGTCGCCAATTATAAAGTTACCTGAATCGGGCAAGCCAACAATGTCGCCGGGGTAAGCTTCGTCGATGATAGATTTTTTTTCGGCCATAAATGCCGTGGGACTTGAGAACTTATAGTTTTTCCCTTGGCGTACATGGAGGTAGCTTTTGTTTCGCTCAAACTTGCCCGAACATATTTTTACAAAGGCAATACGGTTTCGATGATTGGGATCCATGTTGGCATGGATTTTAAACACAAAACCGGTAAATTTATCTTCCGAAGGTTCTATAGTCCGGGTTTTTGTTACCGATGGTTGGGGTTTTGGGGCTATTTGTACAAAACAATTTAAAAGCTCGTTGACCCCAAAGTTGTTAAGTGCACTCCCAAAAAAAACCGGTGCCAACTCTCCTTTTAGGTATGTGGCATTATCAAATGCAGGAAACACACCTTCCATCAGTTCCAGCTCTTCACGAACCAAATCTGCCGGGGCTTTACCTATGATTTTTTCCAGTTCGGGATCATTTATATTGTTAATAGCTACGGCTTCTTGTACGGTCTGTTTATTGGCTTCAAAAAGGTTAATATTTTGCTCGAAGATATTGTATACACCTTGAAAGGAAGTGCCATTGCCAATGGGCCAACTCAATGGGCGTACGTTTATTTGTAGTTCTTCCTCTACCTCTTCCAATAAGTCAAAGGGGTCCTTGCTAGGGCGGTCCATCTTATTAATAAAAACCATGACGGGAGTTTTGCGCATGCGGCATACTTCCATTAGTTTGCGCGTTTGGTTTTCGACACCTTTGGCGGCATCCACCACAATAATTACACTGTCGACGGCTGTTAGGGTTCTAAAGGTATCCTCTGCAAAGTCCTGATGGCCAGGCGTATCCAATATGTTTATTTTATGATCTTTATATTCAAAACCCATTACAGAGGTAGCCACCGATATACCACGCTGTTTTTCTATCTCCATAAAATCGGAAGTAGCCGTTTTTTTTATCTTGTTCGATTTAACAGCTCCTGCTACGTGGATGGCACCACCAAAAAGAAGCAGTTTTTCTGTCAGAGTAGTTTTACCGGCATCGGGGTGACTAATAATGGCAAAGGTTCTTCGGCGTTGTATCTCTTGTATTAAGCCCATAGTATCATATTGTAAAAACGAGCGCAAATGTAATCATTGTATTAATACTATCGGATTATCATGCTTTATTTATTGAAATTTTAATAAATAAAGTGTTGTCTAAAATGATAAACTATTATATATTTGTGGCCAATGTATAAAAAATGCGGATGGCAATTTCTGCTGTTTTGGGTTTTGAGAATCGTTTAGTAAATATACCGACATCTCTATAAGCCGCATATAGCATCAATTTTACGACTATATTTAATCTTTGTGTAACTATTTTATTTGGTGTTCGTATCAAATAAAAATGTTTGACTAGAGGTTTTTATTGTGATTGCAAACAAACAAAATGTTGAGTTCAACAATACCTTAGGGTTTAGAATAATATCTATAAATATTTTTTGCCCTTTGGCAGAATAAGCATTAAAAATACCAGCTATGGCAAAAGAGAAATACGTATTTAATCCGGAAACTTTAATGTATGTTGCCGTTGATACAAGCTTTAAAAAGAGAGCTAAACGGTTTATACCTTATATGTTGGCAGGTGCAGTGTTAGGTATTGCTACTTTTAGTGTAATGGCGTTTGGAACCTATTCAACTCCCAAAGAAAAAGTACAATCACAAATTATAAGCAAGCTGAAAACTAATCAGAAGTTGTTGAATAAAAGAATCGATGAAGCAAGCAGCACGCTGCAAAATTTGGTTACTTTAGATGACAGCTTGTACAGAACCATGTTAGGCCAGAATGCCTTAAACAGTTCTATTAGACAGGCAGGTACAGGAGGTACCAATAAATACGAGGATTTAGAAGGTGCAAATACACCCGAAGAGATTATAGAATCGTTTAAAAGCTTGGACATGCTGGTTGCTAAGATGAACGTTCAGGAAAGCTCCTATAAAGATCTTTTTAAAAAGAGCCTGGCAAATAGGGATAGATTACAACATTTGCCTGCTATCATACCAGTTGCCAACTGGGATTTAAAACGTATTGGTTCCGGTTTTTCACCACATAGATTTCATCCTATTTTAAACCGATGGCGACCTCATAACGGAATCGATTTGGTGGCCAATACGGGTACCGAAATTTATGCTTCGGCCAACGGTAGGGTTAAAAGCGTAAGATATTCAGATAGTTTTGGCAAGATGGTGGAGATTGACCATGGTTTTGGACTGGTAACTCTATACGCCCATATGAACAATCAAATTGTTAAAATAGGCGAACAAGTAAAACGCGGTCAAGTAATTGGTGAAGTGGGAAGTACCGGTCTTTCAGGAGGACCGCACCTGCATTACGAAGTTCACGTAAATGGGGTAGAGGTGGATCCGGTAAAATATTTTTTTAACGATTTAAGTCCACAAGAATATAAAGCGGTAGTAGCACAATCGCAAAGTATAGATTTTTGTATGGAATAGATATAAGTACAGATGATAGTTTAAAAGGAATCCGGATAGGGTTCCTTTTTTTTTGGCTGCACTTTTTGTAATTCACCCTTTCCTGGATTTATCAATAGGATTTTTGATTTATGTGATAAGATACTTTAAGGTAATTGATGATGATTTTAAGTCCTTTGAAGCATTTCTTATTATATTTGAAGTCATTAATTTTTATTCTCACATACTTTTAAACATATGAAACGAGCCATGAGAGTGTCCTCACACAAAGGGGGAATGATTGTAATGGCGAGTTCCATGTGGCAAAAAAATAAATTATAAACACATGAAACACCCATGACAAGGTAAATTGACACAAAGGGGGATGATTATTAGTAGAAATTCGGAACTTAGTGCAAAACATTAGATATGGCAAATACAACTACTAGAAACAACATCGAGTTTGAGCAAGTAATAGAACGC
>JAGXIO010000208.1 GCA_024635555.1 Saccharicrinis sp. | reverse complement strand
TTTTTACCGCGTAAAAGCAAAACCGAAAGTCCGTTTTTCTCGACCAAATCAAATCTGAAGTGAAAATCATAACGAGCGGATAGGAAAAACGCACCACAATCGAGACGGCTGACGGTCATTTGACCGCCAGTGCGCCCCTCACTATTTATCCCGCTCTGCGGAACCACCGTATCCCGCAAAAAAGCGGGACTGGCGCTACGGGTCTTCCCGCAAGGTTCCGGGACAGGCTATGCGACTTCTGCTCCAAGCATATACCGTTCCTGTTTCCCGCAATGCTGCGGGACAGGTTGTCAGTACCGGAATTTGCCGTCGGTAATCCGCAATCGGCAACTATTCAAAGCACCATACGTTACCTGCAAGCACAAAAAGGACATTGGATATTTATTGACCCATGGCAAATCAATTAAGGATTTAGTGTGTTACACTTGAAATCTAAAAAATAAAAACAAATGTAAGCATTCGGTCTGCCACGTATTGTAAAAGTAAAAAAAATCTCATGCCGAGGATCTCGGCCTGAGTATTGGGATTTTCTAAGTTTTACTGGAATCTCTTGGAATTAGTTGGAGTTTTCTGAGAAACTTTGGCAAGGGTTGGATTTTTTCCAATTGTGTGGCAAAAGATCGACCAGATCTAAATCGTAGTTACTGTTGTACGAAGGGATCTTGGCAAACACATCTGTCAGCCATTCCCTGGGGTTAACATCGCTGGCCTTGCAGCATCCCAGCAAAGAGTACATGATGGCAGCGTTTTCGGCTGCATCGTGATTGCCACAGAACAAATAGCCTTTTCTTCCTACAGCCAGGGGACGGATGGCATTTTCCGCCAAATTGTTGTCGGGTAGGTATCGGCCATCTAAATGATAGCGAGATAGACGCATAAATAAATTGTAGGTGTATCCCAGCGCCTTGTTAATTCTTCCGCCGGGTAGCGTTTTTGGGTAATATGCTTCAATCCATTTTTCAAAAGCGCACATAATCGGGTAGGCAAGTCGCTTGCGAAGTTCAGCTCTTTGCTCAAAATCCAACTCTTGGTCGGTGGCCATTTCTTCTACTTGATAAAGCTTGGCTATTTGTGCCAATGCATATTCGGCTCCGGCTTTGTCTTCCTGTAGACTTTCGGAGAATTTACGGCGCGCGTGCGCCCAGCAGCCCAGAAGTAAAACACCTTGCTTATGCTCATAGATTGAGTATGCCTGATAACCGTCGGTTTGAATGGCTCCTTGGTAATCTTTTAAAATATCAACAACTACTTTTTGAGCCCGGGAGCCTTTGTCGTAATGAAAGAAAACCAGATTATGTATCACCGAGCGAACCATCCACAGGTAGGCTTTACTGGCTTTGTGCTTTTCGTTGTTGATAACTGGTATAGTGCTTTCGTCGACCTGGATATAATCAGATTCCAAAACGATTTCCTTTAAACGGAAATAAAGTGCCCTGAGCAGATCGCCACTACCTTGAAACCAACCATTAACGGTTGATGCGGGTAATCTAACCCCGACCAGTTTTAACATGGCAATCTGACGATAAAAAGGCAGGTGGTAACAATATTTGTTCATCATGAGCTCGGCCAGCAAAGAGGAGCCGACGTTGCTGCGTGGTAGAGGCAGCAGCGGCATCGGAGCAATACGGATAGCGGGTGTTTCTTCGGCATCCTGGTTGATAGTATTACCTTCTGCTGTTGCAGCTTGCTTTACTACGTACTTCGGGCGTTCTATGCGGCGTACATAAATCTCGCCGGGTTTGTGTTCGAGTATTTCAGTTGCCTCTACACCAATGCACACCCAATTATCTTGAACACCTTCGGGCTCTATTACTTCTACTTCTCGTCTGAGATGATCGGGGAGCGGCTGACGCACGGCCTTCTTTTTCTCTTTATTGGGCTTGCGGCGTTCGTATGCTATTAACTCTTTTTCTGCATCTTCAATGGCTACTTTTTCTTCGGGGAGTACATCTAATCCACCCCAGTCAATCTTTCTTTGGTTGGGGTCTTCGGCAATATATTTTTCGCCACGACTCCCGAAAAGCTTGTGGCGGAACCAAGCCAGTTGGTCAGTAAGCTTATGGATTTGTTGGTCTTTTTGAGCCACTACAACCTCAAGTTTTTGATTTTTGGACTCCAAGGTATTCAGCACTCCATTGTCGATTTTTCGCAAGCGCGAAAGCTCCTGAAACATCTCGTCTCGTTCCTGAAGAAGCTCCTGAATTAACACATCTTTATCGCTTGCAAAATCGCTCATTTATCGTTGCTTGATTACGAGCCTAAAGATAGTAAATACAAGGCTTACAGCCGATATTTTGTATCTAAAAAAACTAAAAAAGTGCTTTGTTTTGTCACTTTTTTAAGAGCCGTTTTTTAGACTTCACATTTCTTACCATCGTCATCAAATTGTGCCATTCAATAACCTGAGATGTAAGGTCTTCACCCAAGGTGGGAAGTTTGAAAACACCACTCTCGAGCTTCTTGTGATATATTACCAAGCCGCCGTGCTCCAGATGCAGGATCTTCATAATGGTTAACCTTCGATTGATAAAAATAAAAACCTCGCCGTTCTGAACATCGCGTTTCATAACCGAGGTTACAATACCGCTAAGTGTATAAAAGCTTTTACGCATATCCATCGGAGCGGGGTAAAGAAAGTATTTTAGATTAGCATGTAAATGAAACATTTGCCATCAATCAAATAAGTGAACAATTGCTTTTAATAAAGACATATTAACCTTGTCCCTTAATACCATTTTTGTACCGTTAGGAAATACAAACTCTATGGGAACATGATTATCTGATGCGCTGGCATTCGCTATGGGAGATGGGACTGTTCGCCTACTTGTGGCTGATTGATCCGCATCAAAGACCAATGGAATAAAACTATCGGGCTGATGCTGAGGTGCAGCATCTTCTAATTTTTTCTTCCAGTAATAAAAGCTTGAAGGGGCAAAGTCCTGATTGGCACAAAAATCTCGTACGTTCAAACCTGACTCTTGAAACTCTTGAAAGAGTCGCTTAAATGTTGATAGTGTCATCCTCATTTTTTGCCATCAAAGAAACGGCGAGATCATCGAGTTGGCAATATGTACGAGGCCGAAGGCTTACAAACTACCGTGGTCAGAGCGCAGGGCATGAATACAAATGGAAGTCTTTGGAACTTAGGAGATCTGTATTGCTCCTGACAAAACGTGGTCAAGGTGTCGCCACAACCAGAAACACCCAGCAGGTAATGTATTCTTGTCAACATTACTTAGCGCAAAGAAAATGACAAGATGTAACAGGTATCTGCGACAAGGGACAACCGGAGTCAAAGAGAAGGCATACAGAAGTCAGAGCAACCTCATAGTACCAGTGAATTCGGGGAAGTACCATCTGAGCGACCCGAAGGAGGAAAGGAGGATTGTCAGTTAATATGGTTCGACTAAACAGAGAGCATGGATTTACTCAGAGAGATCGCCAACCGGCAAACAAAATTTAGTAGTATACAACGCAAGGCGCAGGAAAACCCAGCAGAAGAATTTACATCATTAGCCCATCATCTAACAGAAGAATATTTGCTAACAAGTTTCCGAAAGCTACGGAAAAATGCAGCAAGTGGAATAGATGAAGTTAACGTACATGAATACGAACTGGACTTATTGCTGCGCATAGAAAATCTACATGCGAGGCTAAAGAGCGGAGGTTACCATGCCCCCAATATCCGCAGAGTATGGATAGACAAGGGAAATGGAAAACAACGACCACTCGGGATAAGCACCACCGAGGACAAGATTGTTCAAAGAGCAGTTACAGATATACTGAACTTGATATTTGAACAAGACTTCTATGAATTTTCATATGGATTCAGACCCAAACGGAGTGCGCATCAAGCCTTGGTTAAGCTTCGCAATCAATGCATGAAACGGAACATAAAATGGATTCTGGACTGCGATATACAGGGGTGCTTTGACAACTTTGACCATAGTATACTATTGTCGCTGGTCAGTCAACGCATCAAAGATAAGCGCATCTTGCAATTGATAAAGCGATGGTTAACGGCAGGAGTAGTTGATGGAGAAAGCTTGCAAATTAGCAAAAAGGGAACACCTCAGGGCAATGTTATATCGCCCCTGTTGTGCAATATTTACATGCATTACGCACTGGATAAATGGTTGCATGAAACCGTACGTCCATTGCTAAAAGGTGAAATATTTTTGATACGCTACGCCGATGATTTTATCATCGGATTCGAGAATGAAGAAGATGCCCACAGGGTGAATAATACATTACCAAAGCGTATGGGGAAGTACGGACTAACCATACATCCCCAAAAGAGCAAGCTCATTAGATTCTCACCCAATGGAAAATCTAAACCACCAACATTTGATTTTCTAGGATTTACACATTATTGGAGCAAAAGCCAAAAAGGCAATTGGGTCGTAAAGCGCAAAACACGCCAAAAGAAAATGCAGGCCATCATCCAAAAATTAAAGGATACCTGCAAGATACATAAACACGAGAAGTTAAAAGAACAGAGTAAAATACTCAAATCAAAACTACGAGGATTGTATCAATACTTTGGCATACGAGGCAACTTCAATAGCATAAACCGGATGTATCAAATAGCGATATATGCCTGGTTTAAATGGCTAAATCGAAGGAGCCAACGCAAAAGCTATACCTGGAAAGGGTATGGGGAGTTATTGAAATACTTTAAGCTTCCCAAACCTAAAATAATCCACTATAATGTCTAAATTTATGCACCAGATAACTAAACATATTAACTGAGGAGCCGGATACGGGAATTCTGTACGTCCGGATCTGCGGGGGGATAGGTGGAGTAATCCGCTATTCTATCCCGATTATGCACAATTAGAAAACCGACAATGAGAACATTATATACAACCATTTTACTTCTATTAATTCTCACTTCTTGTCAATCGCAAGTAAGTGAAGTTGATAATACAAAACCATTATACGGAGAAATTGAAAAAAACAAAGAACATAAAGAAATAGATAAAGATTTTATTAAAGAATGCTTAAATCAGTTTGGCTCAATTGACAGTTCAGTTAATGTTCAAATCGACAACGGTTGGAGATACTTTTATAATAATGATTTGGAAACTGCAATGAAAAGATTTAACCAAGCTTGGCTATTAAATCCTGAATTTCCAGACTCATATTTTGGATTTGCTTCACTTTTAGAAATGCAAGCCAAGACAAAAGAAGCAAGCCGATTTTACAAAATGGGATTGGAAAAAGATGTGAATAATGAAAGAGTCGAAATATGCTATCAACGAATTGCCGATTGTAAAGAACAACTTAATGATATTAAAGGAACGATTAAAGCTTACCAAAGAATAGCTGAAATAAATCCGAAAAATCCTTTTGCATTTAAGAAAATAGGTTATTTCCAAATGCAATCTAAAAAAGCAGAGGAAGCAATAATTGCATATAATAAAGCAATTGAACTTGACCCAAAAGACGCTATGACTTTCAATAATAGAGCTTACTTGAATCAAACTTTAGGAAATAATGAATTAGCAATTGATGACTATTCAGAAGCAATAGAATTGAACCCTAATTATATTAGTGCGTTAGTGAATAGAGGAATTACAGAAATGAAATTAAATGAATTTGAAAAAGCTCAATCAGACTTTGAGAAATGTGTTATTCTTGACCCAAAAACTGGAGAATTATGGAGATTTTTAGGACTTGCAAAATTGAATTTAAATAAATTTTCGGAAGCCTGTAAAGACTTTAGAACCGCATTAGAATTAGGTGACCAAAACGCAGTTCAATTGATAAAAGAAAATTGTGAAAAATAAATAAAAGTGCATAACACGCGTTATAAATAATTTGGCAGTCAGTGGTTTGCAAAGCTTTGAGCTTTTTAATTAAGTTTGTTGAAACTTGATACTGAAGTGCTTTGAAATGCCAAACTATTCATAGCGCCAACGTTATGGGCAAGCAAAAAAACGACAGTGCATAACCAAACAAGATTAATATGAAAATTAAACGACTGGATTACATTTTGATTGGGATTTCAGCGATTGCGGTGATTGGTTTGATATTGTCATGCATTAATATGTTATTACCTGAACATGAATACGGTTCAAAAGGATTTGACCCATTTCGAGAATATTATACCAACAAAGGAATTGTATTGATTTTTATAGCAAGACTAATCTTTTGGTTGACTGTTTGTGTTTTTGGCATTATCTGGATTAAAAATAAAACGATTAGGCCATTATATCTTAATCTCTTACTATTGTCTATTCTGATAATTGCATTGCTTCAGTGGCTTGAGTTATGGTACGGTTCTACATTTTATTACGGAGAGGTTCGAGATAAGCAAGGACTTGGAGTTCCCATTTTAAGTATAGTTTTACAGATTTATCTTTTACTTCGGTTGGGAATTAAAAAAAGTACTTTATTAGTTGGGTTAATCGCATTGATAATAATTATGAATTACGGAATTTACAGCTTAGTATATGAAAACTGGAAATTGTATCATGATTTCTATTTTCCAGGCACGAATATTCCGATTTGGTAAAACTGATTGTATGAAAAAAAACTTATTGATAGCATTTGGACTTTTAGACTTAATATCTTTCGTCCTGTCGTATAAGATTGGTATTAATTTACTTAATAGTATTGGACAGATTCCGATATTAAGTATTCTTGAAATTTTATTAATAGTTTCTTTAATTGCATCAGGAATCTTATCGATTATGAGAAAAAAAATCTCATTGATTATCTATTATGTTCAATTTCCATTGAAGCTAGGGTTCGTAATTTTAACATTCGCATTTTTGTTTAGACTTTTCGGATTTCAATATGATTCAAATGAATATAGAATCCTATTTTGGTTCATAGCTTTATTGGAAATAGCCAGATTAATATTTTCGATAATGATTCATAAAAGAGAATTTAGGAATAATTAATGTCAGCCCATAATCGAGTAGACGGCTGACGGTCAAATGACCGCCAGTGCGCCTCTCACAGCACCGTACGTACGGGTAGCTGCGCTTGTCCTCTACATCCATTGATATACAATATCAATAGATTTGAGCATATACGGCGGTTCCCTATACCATGGGGAATAATGAATTTGAATTAGGCAGTTTTAGAGCCATTTGATTGTACATTTCAGCCATTGGAACATAGCCTCTCTTTTTGAGACGGTCGATAGTGATGGTGGTTCCTAAAATAGGATTTGCCAACAAAAGTTTAATTTTAATTGCGTTAGCGATTTCCGCTACGCTCCAATTGGGCGATAGCCCATCCACCCATTCTACTTCTGCTCCAAGCATACGCCATTCCTGCTTCTACGCCCAAACGTATCAGGTTCTTGCGTTTCCGTTCCGACTTTTTCCAGTGATGCCAAATACAGTAC
>JAGXIO010000207.1 GCA_024635555.1 Saccharicrinis sp. | reverse complement strand
TGGAGTATATCTTTCCATTTGGCGTATTTGTTTCATAGGACTGCTCCATAATTTCATTTATTTTCAGAGCATTCTTATAGAAGTAATCTTTAAGTAGAATGGCCTTCTCCATACTTTCAAGTGACACTTCATTGATTTTTTTATTATTAAAATAGTCATCTGTAATCTCCATTATAAGCGCTAAACGCAATATATACCTATCAAGCTTTGACAAAATACCCGATATATTGCGATCTTTATTAGAAGGTTCAACATGACTGTTTCTCTCATTGTTAAAGAGCAAATAAGCATTTTTAGAAAGCGGAACAGAATTGTACAAATCAATCTTTAGCATTTCCTCTAAAAATCCTTTCATTTTATTCTGGAATATTAAGAGTAAGTGCTCGTTAATTGGCGTATCTGTAACGTACCTCTTCTCCATCTTTTGCGGAATAACGAAAAGCATTCGTTCAAAGAAACCATCCTTTGTATCTTTAGATTTCAATGCTGCAATGACGTCATCCTGAATACCACCAATAATATTAACACACGGTCTTTCAATAAAAGCACTCTCAGCTTCCTTACGGTCTAATGAAAGTGGAGCACCATCCCAAACCGATAGATAACTGCTTCTTCGTGAAGCACCATTATATCCCACTAAGCCATCAACAAACGTCTTGAACTCATCTGGAATAACAGTTATTCCGTGCGGATTATCATTATGCATCTTTAAAAGTGACTCAAATGTTGACTCTGTAGTGTATAGTTTCCTTCTTAAAGGTTTTGGTTCACCATCAGCAGGGTCATAATTGGCAACTGCGCTAGCATATTCAATTTCAAATTGAGACTGTTTCTCTCTTATTGAATGATACGCTAATTTTTGAGGCGCACTTTTATTCTGGCCTGACCAACCAATCATAACAATCCAAAGTGAAGAATTTTCACTCCAAGTGATATCTTTTTTAACATGGTATTTGTTACCTATCGAAGAGGCTAACGAAGAAAGCATACCTGCCGCAAAGTAATCCATGTTATAAGAGCCATTTTCATACATCTCCAAAATGACATCTTGTATGAAATGCGGAAATACTTCTATAGGGAAATGTGAAACCAGTTCTCTTTTTATTTTACAGTTAGCCTCCTGCAAACTAATAGTATTCTCACTCATGATACAGTCCTCCCTGATTCAGCAAAAAGCACACGAGCTTTTTCCATATCTATTATTATTTTGCGGCCATACTGGGTTACGGCATCTTTTAAAACACCATCTTTATACTTTTGAGCTGTGGCATGTGAAACATTAAATTCTTCACGGATACCTTTTAGCCCAAAAACATACTTTTTATCTACAAAGCATTTTTGTATCGGCTCTACTTTCGGTACTTCTACCTGTAATATTTCTTTCAATTGCCTTACTGTTAACATGGCAATTGGGGTATTGTCGTTTATTGACATCATTACTTTAAATTTATACATGAATAATAAGCGACTAGCTAGTCTCTGTTAAACCAAATTTGATGTTACAAAAGTGCTTAGAAGTTCAATAAAGTTTAAGTAAAATGCCAACTGTTTAGCACCATAGGCAATTGTATAAATGGTGGGTAAAATGGTATAAGTGGTGGGTAAAACGAAAACAGCAATAATGTATATGTTTGATTTATTGTTATTTGCATAAAATTACGTGTTATGCTTTTTTTTTGCCTAAAAGAGAAAACCCAATACATATAACCTTAGCTAGCACTTGAAGTTATGGTAGATTAATAAATAATCAAGCCGCAAATTGTTATATTTGGCTTTTTGAAAGTAAATAGAAAAATTAAGCGGATAAAATATAAAAATGGCACAATCAATAGAACCAAATATTGCAGATTTAGCTAACGGTTGGCTAAAATCATATAAACTACCTTATAAATTAGAACAAGAATCGGTTAATGCCGAAATTGACAAAGCACTTTCAGATTATTACTCAAAAAATGGAGGAGTTGGTGGAAATCGTGTTGATGCTAAAATACTATTGCAAGATAAAAATTTAGACTTCTTCCCTATTCTTATTGAGTACAAAGGATATAAAGATAAACTCGTAAAATTTGACATTGACGGACAAGTTGAAAACAGAACTTCTAAAAATGAACCGAACCTTAAAAACATCAATTCATTTGCTGTAAACGGTGCGGTACATTATGCAAACGCCTTATTACATCATACAAGTTACACCGATATTATTGCAATCGGAATGACTGGATACAAAGATGAAGCAGGAAAAATTCAACACGAAATAGGCGTTTATTATGTTTCAAAAAGCAATTTAGGTGCAGGACAAAAAGTTGATGAATATTCGGACTTTTCCTTTTTAGCTCCAAAAAATTTTGACGCTTTTATTGAGAAAGTTAAAACGCTACATCTATCTCAAGAAGAACTAGATAAACTAAAAGAACAACGTGAAAGAGAAATTGACCAAAGTCTAGTAAGACTTAACAACGACATTTACCAAAACGAAAAAGGTTTAGGAGAAAATGACCGTGTTTATTTGGTTGCTGCATCAATTATTGCCACACTCGGAATACCAGGGAAAGTTGCACCCCTCGAAAAGTCAGATTTAAAATCTTCAACCGAAAAAGGAAATAAAGACGGGGACATCATTATAAGAAAAATTAAAGCTTTTTTAGACGAAAAAGAAATACCGACAGAAAAGAAAAATCTAATTTTAAGAACATTAGAAAATACGCTAACCACAGAAAACATCAATAAAGTTGAAAATGGAGAAAGTCAACTTAAAAGAGTTTTTACTAAAATTGTAGATGATTTAGGGATTTACTATAAAATAGGTTTAACTACCGACTTTACAGGAAAGCTTTTTAACGAAATGTATGGTTGGCTTGGGTTTTCGCAAGACAAATTGAATGATGTTGTCCTTACACCTTCTTATGTTGCGTCACTTTTAGTAAAACTGGCGAGAGTAAACAAAGATTCGTATGTATGGGATTTTGCGACTGGCTCAGCAGGTTTGTTGGTTGCTGCAATGAATGAAATGTTGATTGATGCTAAAAATAACATCAAATCACCTCAAGAATTGACACAAAAAGAAATAATAATAAAAGCCGAACAATTGCTTGGTTTAGAGTTGCTTTCTAGTGTGTATATGTTGGCTATTCTCAATATGATTTTAATGGGTGATGGTAGTTCTAACATTTTAAATATTGACTCAATTAAAGATTTTGACGGGAAATATGGTTTTGGTAAAACCGACAGTAAATTTCCTGCTGATGCTTTTATATTAAATCCGCCTTATTCTGCATTAGGCAACGGAATGAACTTTGTGGATAAAGCCCTTGGGATGATGAACAAAGGATATGGAGCAATCATTATTCAAAATTCAGCAGGTTCAGGAAGGGCTAAAAATTATTGTAAAAGGATTTTAGAAAAACACACGCTTTTAGCAAGTATAAAAATGCCCGTAGATATTTTTATTGGCAAATCAAGTGTGCAAACCAATATTTACGTTTTTAAAGTAAACGAAAAACACCATAAAGACGAAACGGTGAAGTTTATCGATTTCTCAAACGATGGCTATACGAGAACCAATCGTAAAAAAGGAAGTAATAATCTACGAGATACCAACCAAGCCAAAGAAAGGTACGAAGAGTTGGTAAACTTGGTACGCTTTGGTAAAAGCAAACTCAACATTTTTACCGAAAAAGAATATTACGAAGGCACTATTGACCCAACTAATGGCACAGACTGGAACCAATCAGCACCAATAGATACCAAACCTGCCTTGCAGGATTTCAAAAAAACGGTTAGTGACTATTTAGCTTGGGAAGTTACCAATATACTAAAACAAGAAAACGTACAAGAGGAAAGCTTGGGAAAGTAATTACCCCACTCAACGAAAAACTTAAAAATGCTGAGTGGGGTGAGTTTAAATTAGAGGAGTTGTTTGGAAAATCTACACGTGGTAAACGTTTGAAAAGTGATGATAGAATCTCTGGGATTTTACCTTTTGTAACGGCTGGTGAAGCCGATGAAGGCATTTCTGCTTTTATCGGAAATGATGTAACTATATTTTCAGAAAACACAACCACAATAGATATGTTTGGTTCAGCCAAATACAGGAATTATGAATATGGTGGAGATGACCATATTGCAGTTGTACATACGGAAAAATTACCCAAGTTTGCATCCATTTTTGTAACATCTGCAATTCACAAATCATCCTATAACGGACAATTTAATTACGGAAGAAATTTCTATGCAAAAGATGCTGATGTTTTAAGTATTTCATTACCGGTAAAAGATGGGAAACCAGATTTTGAGTTTATGGAAAACTATATTGCAGCGATAGAAACCGAACGTATTGCAAAATTAGATGCCTATTTATTAGCTACTGGATTAAAAGATTACATCTTGACTGATGAAGAAAAAGAGGTGTTAGAAACTTTTAGAGCTAATAAATCTGGGGGGGGGGAATTGATTGATTATCAGGAGTTTAGTACGTTTGATGTTATAGATTTGTTTTATGTGAAAAACACCAGAAATATTTTATCAAGAGATATTATACCTAATAGTGGTAAAACTCCTTATTTATGTGCTAGTTCAGAAAATAATGGTGTCAGCTCTTATATTTCTTATGACGAAAAATATTTAGATAAAGGAAATTGTGTTTTTATTGGTGGTAAAACTTTTGTTGTTTCTTTTCAAGAAAATGATTTCTTTTCAAATGATAGCCATAATTTGTCTTTATGTCTTAAAAACGAAGAAAAGCGAAATAAATTGAATCAGCTTTATTTAACAACTTGTATTAATAAAGGTTTGGGATATAAATATTCTTGGGGAGATAGTATAAGCAATCGAAAAATACAAAAAGACAAGATTTCTTTACCAGTAAAAAACAAAAAGCCAGATTATGAAACTATGGAGATTATGATTTCAGCCATTCAAAAATTGGTCATTAAAGATGTGGTTTTATATGTAGATAGAAAAAAAGAAGAGTTAAGTAAAATGAATTGAAATGTAACCGCTTGAAGCCATTTGCAATTCGCACCAGTCAACACTAATAGCGGAGTGACAAATTAAAGAGGTCATGTAAAAACGTATAAAAGATGTGAAAACAGTAGGGAATTTTTTGACGTTTTTACCTTGTTAAATGCAAAAAAATAAAAATTACTTTACCTCTGTACTTTCGTTTATTTCATGACTAGGGTCTTCACATGGTTTTTCGTAACGCAAAACAATAGGTTTCCCTACCCATGTTTCATATTCTGATTTAAATTCATGCGCTATTATAATACCGAACTCGTGAAACTTATTCCAGTTAATCATATCCTCATGGTCTTCTGCAATGTGAAATAGACGATACCATTTTTCAAGCTGCCCTATAAGTTTTTCGCTAAAAAAGTAGGCATTGTATTGATAACATCCACCAGAACAAATATCATTATGCCAAAAAACGGCATCTCCAAAGTCTGCCATCATTCTTATTTCAAGTGGTGCTTTTTGGGCAGTTTCAAACAATACTTTTACATCTTTCTTTCGTGCAACCACCATATCAGCAAAGTGAAGCTTCTCATACTTTTTATACAAGTGGCTATATGATTTACCATGCTCTATTCCATTAAGAATATCTTCCATATCTGAGTAAAGATGAAAACCTCCTATTGTTGCAATGGCGTATCCTATTTTTTCCGATACTTGCTCGATATTTTCAATTTTACTACTGGTTATATGCTTTGCAATTTCAAGTAGCGTTGTATTAAAACGAGAAAAAACAAAAGTGGAACGTGACCAGGTTGCTTTACCATCTCCTTCATACTCTTGAAAGCTATCGCTACCTGCACCTCTATGCAAACCGTTTTTTACACTTCGATAGCTCAAGGGCAAAGAGCAAGCTCCTAATATATATCCGAATTCAACACCACAGTCAAAAACAGACCCATTGGTATTGTTTAGTGTTTCAAAATAGTTGAGTATAGTATTAGATGTAGAAGTTTCCATTTATCTTGATTAAATTATTTAATTTAAGAGACACTTATATTTTCAGAGTCAAGAATTTCTTTCATTGCATCGTAAAACTTTGGGCGTGAATTTGTTCTTATTTTGTGCGTTGCGCAAAGCGGTATTAACTCACCATCTTTAAATACCGAAAAGCATTTATTAAAAGTTCCATTGTTCCATTTCATTAAAATGGTAAAAACTCTAGCCTTTTCATGCGAACCATTCCAAATAATTGGGTCTTTTTCTGCTAGTGGTAACCTTTTATGCTTTATAGTGCCTATAATTACATTTCTATCTACACCAATCAATATTTCACTTTTGACAAGAAAGTAAAAAATTTTGTCGATGGTTGTATCTTTTAAAGCATTCGGATTCTTATAGTTTTCAATAAATTTGATTTCATGCTCTCCCTTTGTAATTAAATGGAGGTTCTGTTCAATTGCTTCCCATTCCTCTTCCGTAAAATCCTCTGCATCTATTTGAACGCCACCTTTTATCAAATTTTTCACATGAATACTAAGGTCGAGTTGAAATACTATTTGTCTTAAAACTTCTTCCTGATTAAGAGCTTCGGAACCAAATGTTTTCAATTCATCTAAATGACTTACTGCTTCATCATATTTAACTCTGCCCTTGTACAAACTTAATAGCTCAAATCCTGAAAGTTGCTCATTAGTTTCTTTTTTTAGAAACACTTTACAAAATCTATTAATATCATCAATTTGTTTTTTAATTATATCAGTCAATTGAGTTATTAAATTATATTCATAAATATCAATTATATTTTTCGGGCTTTTGGTCAGCAAAGCATGAGCCCATCTAATCAGAACATAATCGTACGTAGCTTCTAGTTCAATAATTATTTGACTGTCAAAGTTAGCAGACATAGATTTGATTGCTTTAAGCAACATATAAATATCTGTATTTTCTAATTTTTCAATGTTTTGAATGTTATCTTGACTGATTTTTGGTTCTGCAACTTCTCCATATTGCAATTGATTTGATATTTCCGCTACCGTATTTGATATTAAGTTTGAGTTCGCCTGTAATTTTTCTAGTAGTTCAATCATTTGCCAGTTTATTTGTGTTATACGAAGGTAATATGTTATTAATCTAGCTTTAAAAATCAATAAATTTATCCATCATATCATCCACATCTTTACTTACAATATCAATGTATGGTTGCATCGCTTTATAATCAGAGTGTCCTGTTATTTTCATCACTGCATGTGCTGGCATTCCATTAATCAAAGCATTACAAATAAATGTGCGCCGTCCGGTATGCGTGCCAACCAAACTATATTTTGGATATGTGTTTTCAATTCTTTTATTGCCCACAAAATCAATAAGGGTTACTGGCTCATCTATTTCGGCTAGCTCACAAAGCTCTTTTAAATAGTCATTCATGCGCTGATTAGATATGACTGGGAGTGCTTTATTGTCTTTAGAATGAGTTTCCTTGTACTTTTCAATCAGTTTTAACGCTTTATCATTAAGCTTTATGCTTAGCTTGTCGGTGGTTTTTTGCGTTACAATTTCTAATTTACCACTTTTTATGTCGTGTGTTTTTAATTTGTAAACATCTGAGTATCTTAACGAAGTGTAACAACAGAATAAAAACACATCCCTTACCCTATCCAAGTATTGTTTTGATTCAAAAATATTATAATTGCGCAATTTATCCAATTCTGCCGAACTTAAATATACAACTTGGTTATCCGCTGTTTTTAATTTTGGTTTGAAGCTTTGATATGCAGTATTAGTAGTATGTTTTTTTTCAACTGTCCATTTTAAAAACCATTTTAAGAATCCAAGTTGCTTTTTTATAGTGGTATTTTTCATCTTTCCCTTTGTTCGTAGATATTCAACCCAATCTGTTAATTTCTCTTCCGATAATTCGTCAAGGTGCAGATTTGCATCAAAATCAAGCAAATGTTTTTTCAAGCTTTTAAACTTCGTATATGTAGGAGCCATCCAATCATTTTGTTTGCCACGCTCTTGCACAAACAAGTCAAATAATTCAAAAAAACTAACTTCTTCAACCTGTTCTTGGTGCTGCACGTTCTTTTTTCGGGAAAACTCTTCTGCAAATTCAATTTTAAGTTTTTCTAAATCAATTTCGGTTTTTTCAAGCTGATGCTTCAAGGAGAAGTTATCCAAAAAGCTTTTTTGCAAAGCCAACTTTGAATTGATAATGTTATAAGGCTCGTTTTGCGTATTGATATAGCCTTGTTTAACCACTTGAGCAACCACTGCCCAATGTGTCTTATCGGTGCGAAATCCAGTTGATAAGGTTATACGTTGTCCGTTGTGATTAACGGAAATTCTGATGGGAATGTTTTTTTCAATTACAACCCCAAGTTTTTTTCGCTGTTCGAGTGTTAGTTTGTATCTCATATTTTGCGTGTAAAAAATGTTACACGTAATTTTACACGCATTTTTTGATATATCAAAATGAATTTTGATAAATTTTATTAAACTTTAAATTGTGTAAAGTCTTTATTAATAGGGGTTTTAGAGAGTTAAGTGTATTTTAAAAAATCATAGGTTCAAGAGCCTCTCTCTCCGCTGAGCGTTTAAGCAAATAAACGCAAAACCCTGTAAGTCAACACTTACAGGGTTTTTTTATGCGCAAAAGTGTGCAATAAAAAGCAGAAAAAGGGGGTTTTTACGAAATGCTACATCATTTTCGGTAGGTACAATTTCCTTTTTGCTAAACCTGGCTAAGGTGATAAAAGGCGATTTTAGAGATAAGGTACTGGATATGCTCATCAAAGCAGGTTTTAAGGCCAAGAAAGCAGGGGGGTGATTTTTTTAGGAGTTAGGAGTTCCGGAGTTAGGAGTTCTGGAGTTACATAAGGAATTTAAACCTCCAATTGAAGCACTTTATTCCATATCGGAACATCAATCTTAGAATCTCCAGCAAGAGATTCTGAAATAGCTTCTCTTACCTCCCTATGAATCTTTTCTTTTGTGTTTTCTCTAAGAACAG
>JAGXIO010000206.1 GCA_024635555.1 Saccharicrinis sp. | reverse complement strand
TTTAGGCTACGGTTTGTCAAAACAGGGTGATTATAAACTAGCCAAGTCGGAGGATAAATTGAAATTTACCACCAAGCTCGGTTACGAAGCCGGTAATCATTGGTTTTATTCGGCTCTAGTGGATTTTAGAACACAATTTGCCGTAGGATATAAGGATCCCTTAGTTCAAAGCGTTAAAGTATCCGACTTTATGGCACCTGGCTATCTGCAATATTCGTTGGGTATGGATTACAAACCATCAGATAATTTTTCGCTATATATTTCGCCCATAACCTCAAAACTAACCATTGTAGCCGACGATTCCTTGTCGAGTGTGGGTGCTTTTGGTGTTGACCCCGGAGAGAAGTTAAGACAGGAATATGGTGCTTCGATAAAATTATTAGGAAAAAAAGCTGATGTATTTAAAAATGTGAATGTTTACACCCGTTTGGATTTATTCTCGAGCTATACGAAGAACCCAGAAAATATTGACGTGGACTGGGAAGTTGGATTCGAAATGAAGGTAAACAAATATTTAAACGCCATTTTTACCACCAATTTGGTATATGACGATGATGTGCATTACGTGAATGACGCAGGTGATGACCAAGGTCCGAAAATTCAGGTGAAACAGCTATTTGGCGCAGGAATGACCTATTCGTTTTAACCTGCCCTATTCATAAATTTTATGAATAAGGCACCAAAGGCCGATTCTGCCTAAGCAGAATCGAGGGTTAACCCTCGAAAAAGTTTAAATAAACTTTTTCGGCTTTCCGCCTATGATAGCGGAAAGTGAAAAATGTGTGCATTTTTCAGGTTAATTAGTTTAATCGCATAGAACAAAAAGCCCGAAGGAAAATTCTTCGGGCTTTTTGTTTAATTGTTGGATTCGATAGACGATTAGCTCTGTAAAGGTTTGCTAAAATTAATAAAACTCACTCGATAGAGTGTAAGATATGTTGCCACTATTTGCTCAAAAAAGTAATTTCAATTTCATAAACGGCAGTCTTGTAGCGCCCATTATCCAACGTAGAAAGAACAACAACCCTGCTTTTTCCGTACTTACGCATATACTCTACAGCAAATTGCACTCCGGCGGGCACACCTGTAGATGCAGCATTAGGCACAGAAACAAAATAATCAGCATCTTCAGAGCCATAGTTATCAAAACTAGGATACATGCCCACCGTACCTACGCTATCCACATCAATTACCGATCTTTTATAACGATAACCAACTTCTTTACCATAGGTAACCGGCTCACCCGTGCCTGTTACATTTTCAAAGTAAATCAATCCTGCATCTAATGAATTAGTTTCTTTTGATTTGTCCACCGTGTCTACTGCCTGGCGAGTCCAATATTCTTTCCAAGTCAACTTTTCGGGGTTACTGACCATACTATCAGGAGCCACGGTATTTAAAAAAGTATTTAACCTTTCTTTTTCTTTGGCCAATAGCTGTCGCGAGGTTTCAATTTTTTTGGTATCGCAACTAACGGCAAACACCACCATAAGCAAGCAAAGTAACTTTATTGTTAATTTTATCATTATTTTATTTTCTAAGTATTTGTAGCTTCTTATTATTTATAACTTCCAATTAAAACGCAAAGTAAATGTTTTATTGTATCCATTCAAAATACCATCCTATTATTTAATTTTTTTTCAAATCAATTAGTTCAACTTTATACAACAGGATGGATCGTCCCGGTATTTTATCGTCATCACCCACCAAACCGTGGGCTCTGTGTGGAGGCATGATAAAAGTGGCTTTGGTGCCCTTTTGCATCAAAAGTATGCCCTCTTCCAAACCGTTTTCGACACCCCCCTGCCCCACTTTAAAGGATTTATAGCCCAACGAGTCGGAGCTGTAACATTGTGTTCCATCGAGCAGGCAAATATCGTAAGCAATTTTTACTATATCTCCCTTCCTTGCAAGGTCTCCATCGCCCACTTTATCTATTTGATACCAAAGGCCGGTTTGAGTTTCTAACATCTTAAAATTGTTTTGCAGAGCATATTCCTTAATTATAGATGCATCTTTACCCACCATATATCGGTTAACCGATATAAGTTCTTCGTCCGTTATCTCTCGTTTTTCGGGTTTATCCTTGCTTTGAATTTTACATGCCACCGAAGTAAGCAAAAAAAGCACTATTATAAAACTGTATCTAAATATCATCATTTTTAAATTCGTTGTAAAATATGGGCAATTGGGTTATAAATAATTCAACACTCTCTTTTAATGAGGAGGTAGATTCGCCTCCCGCTGCATTACGGTGTCCTCCGCCCGAAAAGTGAAGTTCGGAAAACTTGTTTACCGGAAAACTACCACGAGAACGGAAGGAACACTTTATTTTATCGTCCTGCTCCATAAAAAAAGCAGATACATTGATACCCTCAATACTCAGCGGATAATTTACAAATCCCTCGGTATCTCCTGGCTTAAAATCGTGCTGTTGTAGTTCGTTTTTATCCAACCACATATAGGCAGCACCTTGCTCAGGCATTAAAATTAACTTACTGCCCAGCACATGCCCCAACAATTTCATCCTACTGAACGAGTTACTATGAAATACCAATTGATGAATCTTATCCTTATCAATATTTTTCTCCAATAGTCCGGCCACCATTCGATAGGTTTCGGGATTGGAGGAGTTATAGCTCAAAGACCCTGTATCGGTCATTATTCCGGTGTAAAAACACTCCGCAGCATTCGTCTCTACGTATTGGTTCCATCCCATTTTATTAATCAAATGATAAATCAATTCGCAAGTAGAAGAACAGGAGGGCACTGAAACCATCACATCGGCTATATCGTCGGGATAGGGATGATGATCTATCATAGCCTTTTTAACATCAAGCTTAAGAATTTCTTTCTCCAATTCACCTGCCCGTTTTAAACAATTAAAATCCACATATATCAACAAATCAGCTTTGTTTAACAATGCTAGTGCCAAGGGAGCGTCCTCTTCAAAATTAACTGCTTCATCCGTGCCTTTCATCCACGAAAGAAACACGGGATAGGCCGTGGGCGTGACCACACTTACCTTTTTGCCCAATTGTTTTAATACATGGTTTAAACCCAACGAGGCCCCCATTGCATCTCCATCGGGATTTAAATGTGGTACAATCATTATACTATTGGAAGCTTCAATAAGTTGTTTTAAGGAATCTACTACTAAACTATCTGTCATAAATTTGTTTCAAGTGGCTAAAGATAGGTAAATAATGACAAACGAATTTTGACTATGTTTAAATAATTGCTAATATTATAAGCGTTTAAATAAAACCAACGCTTACAAACCAACAACATTAAAAAATTATATCATATGGCTGGAAATAAAACATTGACAATTATAAAACCATTTGCGGTTAAAAACGGTAAACTGGGTGCTATTTTGCACAAAATAGAGGAGTCGGGATACCGATTTGCAGCTATAAAAACGCTTAAGCTCGAAAAGCACGAGGCCGAAGAGTTTTATGCCGAGCACCTAGGCAAACCTTTTTTTGATGACCTCACCGATTTTATGTCGTCGGGGCCTATTACGGCAGCCATCTTAACCAAAGAAAATGCGGTTTTCGATTTCCGATACCTGATTGGTGCCACCGACCCCAGTGAAGCCGAAGAAGGCACTATCCGCAAGATGTTTGCCACCAGCAAAACACGCAATGCCATACATGGCTCCGACAGCGACGAAAGCGCCGACCGCGAATGTGACTTTTTCTTTAGTCGCCGCGAGAGGTTAAAAACGGATATTTAGTTTTATAAGGAGGCACTTGGTAAGATGAGTGGAAATTATTAATCCCCATCTGCGGGTGAGAATGAACTTCAAAAGTAAAATTCATATTTTTACTACTCAAGGGGTGAATACTTCCATTACATAAGTATTCACCCCCGTAAGTAAAAAAGAATAGAAATCAAAGAATTTGCAACCTTTCCTATTCTCCTTTATTTTCTTTTATAATTCTATTTACCTCTTTTAGCAACAATGGTAAGGCTGGTTCAACCATGCCGTGATCGTATCCATCGAGCTCCAATAGTCTGGTTTGCTTGTGGCCGGCCACTTTCATCATGCGCATCATGTAGGCATTTTCTTCGTATCTACCCATCATTTCCAACCCCCGGTCACCAGTTATCATTAGCATTGGAGGTGCATCTGCACGCACATGGAACAGCGGTGCCAGCTCATCCACAATTGGCTGTGTTCCTGGAATACCTCGCTCCTTCCGAATGGTAAAATGTGTGATGGTATGACCGCTGAAAGGAATTAATCCGGCTATATGGTTAGCGTCAATTTCGTGAACATTTAACCAACTCTTATCCAGACCCACCATGCTGGCCAGATACCCTCCGGCCGAGTGACCTGAAATAAAAATCAGGGATGGATCGCCACCGTAATTCGCAATATTTTTAAACACCCATGCCACTGCCGCTGCGGCATCCTCAATATATTTGGGAGCCTTCACTTGTGGATTAAGACGATAATTTGGAGCCACTACACAAACTCCTTTTTCTTTTAGATAGGCTGGAATCTCTTTGTTACCCCCAGTAAGTCCGCCTCCGTGAAACCAGACAATGGTAGCATAGCCCTTAACACCCTCAGGATAATAGATATCCAATACACAGCGTTGGCGCATATATTCGTCGGTTTGGGCAGATGCATCTTCGTAATAAGGAATATTGGCTTTTGTGAGATAAGCGGGTTGCTGGGCTTGTGTAAAAGACACAAGTGCCATGAGCAATAAAAGTGTCAGGTGTTTTTTCATGATGTGGTTTATTTTAGATGGATATATCATTTTAGTATTATTCAATGATCTTTGCGCCATACGGGGTGGTTAAAAAAGCCCCTCCGGAATCATCGGAGCAGGCTCTCCTAACTCCCCCAATTAGGGGAGAGTTTAGGAATAGCGGGGTAAAAGATAGGGTAATGTTTGCAGCGCGACAATTTTGCTTGTTATTAAAATTGTAACTCACAACGATTCCCCGCCTTAAAAAAGGCGGGGTGGATGCTATTGAGGTACGAAATAGCAGACGGGGTGGTTGTAAGCTTTTCCATAAAAACTCTTGCGTTAAAAAATAGATCCCCATCCCTGCAACTGAGTTGCAGTACTTCCTCCCGCATTGCAGCGGGACAGGCTCTTCCCTCAAAAAATGGGAAAGGGAAGAGCCGCCTCCGTGTGAGAATCAACTCCAAAACTAAAATTCCTGTTTTAACTACTCACGGGGTGAATATTTACATTACGCACATATTCACCCCGCGAGTAAAACCCGTGAGTAATTATTCACCAAAAGGATATGCCAGCTCAAAGATATGCCCTTCCATTAACATCACCAATAAATTACCATCGGTATTCAGCATTAATTTATTAACGGAGGAATTGCCCAGCTTGTAGCGATAAATTAATTTGGCTTCGCTAGTATTTATGGCAAATACCTCCCCATTTTTGGTGCCTCCATACAATACACCGTCCTTCTCAATCATGGGGCAAGGGTTATGCTCGTACCCAAAACCACAATCTAAAGCCCATAGCTCACCTTTTTCGGGGGTATCGGTGGAATATGCCACTACAGTATCGTTCATTAACTTGGCGAACATGTATTTTTTATCAGCCGACATGCCCATTGATTCGCGCACCTGATGCTCGTTGGTGCGGTACAACTGCTTTCCCGTTTCCAAATCGAGAACAGTAAAGTACCTATCGGGTGCCACCAGAAACACTTTGCCGTTGGCCACGGCAGGCACAACGTTGGCAGGCGAATAAAGGATTGCCGCATGGCCATTGTTCCATTTCCAGTTGAGTTTACCGGTGGTTTTGTCCACACAATACAGGTGCCGATCCCAAGCACCAAATATGACCTCCTTATCCGTAACACAAGGTTTAACCTGCACAAAGCCCTCCACATCGTTAAACTGCCAGACCATTTTACCATTTGATCCATTGATGCAGGCCATGCCGCCTTTACCGAGGGATATGAAAATTTGATCGCCATCCAACATCCCCTCACCAAAAATGGGATAAGTAAATTCCTTTTCCCATACAGGCATGCCATCGGCGGCATAAAATGCCCGCACATTTCCTTGCGAGGTGCCTACTATAAGCATATTTTTATAAAAAACCGGCGTACCATATTGTGGTGTGCCCAAGTGGCGTTCCCAAAGCATTTGCTTATTATCTTTATCGATGCAACGCAAATAACCATCGGAGCTGAGCCAAGCCAACATTCCTGTAGGTAGCATATCAAAACCGCCCAAAACAGATGAACTATCGGCATAATCCCATTTTACCTCTAACCTATCAAAACCTTTGTTTATATCGTAGTTGGGAAGCTCCGATATGGGCAAATCCTGTATTTGCTTTGATTCATTTATATTCCATGCAAAAACGCGTTCTGGTTCCTGACCCAGTTTTTTTTCACTTACCCAAATAGAATCACCATTGAGCTCCACCATATTATAACCTGCATCCGTTTTGTCACGGCTTAGCAGTGCTCTGCCCATAATCCCGGTGATGCCGTTAAAATTCATCATCTGCAACTTATGACCATGCCCGCATAGAGCTATTTTCACATTTTGTTGTTTTAATATCTCTGTTATTTGTGGCCAATTGTCCAGACCATCGGCTAAGGGATAGTGAGCCATAGCAATAAGGTGTTGATCTTTATTACCGGATGAAAGGGTGTTTTGGAGCCAAACCATATCTTCCTGTTTTACATGACCGTCGCTCATTTTCATATACGGACCGGTATTAAAACCCACAAAACGATAGGCACCCTGTTTAAAGTCGAAACGGTCGTCGCCGAATAAGCGTTTGTAGGTAGCACCTCCGGTTTCGGACCAGTTTGTTTCGTGGTTGCCGGGCAATATATAATAGGGCTTGCTCAAGGCATCAAGGATGGCTTTTACCGCATTAAGCTCGGCATCGGAACCCATATTTGACAAGTCACCTGTTATAACAACAAAATCGACATCGCTACGGTTAATTTCACCTACTGCCTGAGCAAAAGCCGTTTCGCTCTCATTACCCGGGAACACATGGATATCGGTGAGAAAGGCAAATTTAAGCGAACCGGAGTTTTGGCACGACCATAGCATTATGGATAGAAGTAGAAGTAGTAGGGTTCTGCGGTAGAAATGGAGTTTCATGTGTCTAAAATTAGATAAGAGATAAGAGACTGATAGATAAGAGATAATCCGCGTGCCACCAAAGCTTTAGCAGAGGAGCAAGACTACGAACACAATTTGTTCCGCCTAATCGGAAGAGATACAGAGACGCAGACTGCCGTCGGCTATAGCCTTATGCTTACGCCGGAGCTTTAGCGGTTAAGAAGCGTAGGAGCATGGCGTCGGACGAGTTTTTTCTTTTAACAAAAAAGGCTGCCGAATATTCCGGCAGCCTAAAACAATATCGATTACAAAAAATTACTTAACCAATACTTTTTCTTTTACGCTTTGGCCGTTGGCTTTAACACCTGAAATCATGTAAAGACCTTTTAAACCGTCCACGTTAATTTGCTTGGCGTTATTTACCGAACGTATCAATCGTCCCGATAAGTCATACAGATTTACTTTTGCCATTTCAGCACTAAATCTAACAACACCAGTTGCAGGGTTGTTTACTACCAATTTATCGGCAGCAAGCACGTCGCCTACGGAGGTTCCTGCATCCATGGTAAGCTTGTAACAAGCAATGCCGTTGTTGGCCACCATCATATACATTAGTACTTGCTCGGGCTGAACGTCCACAGCAACAGGATAAGAAAAGGAAGTGTTTGATATTGCACCCATTCCTAATTCTGGTATGATACCCAGCGAAACGGCCGCTTCAAAACTACCGCCTACCAGTTCAAACAACTCAAAAGCATTCAACGGCGCGCCGGTCCAGTTTGTAGTGGGGGCAAAAACAAAATCGCGATCCTTAAACTGAAACCAGCTACAACCGGAAACACCCGGCTGTTGCGGTGCTACAGCTCCAGTAAAACTGGCCAACATATTACCATCCATGTCAAATACCATAGGTACAGTACCATGTCCATCAACCATAAAAGTAGTTTCTGACAACGGGAATAACTGAGGAGCTGTCCCCAAACTAACAGCTGCTCCCTCGGCAGGTGCGGGTACTGATTCCAACAGCTCAATAATGGTTGGCTCAGCAACAACGACGCCATTTACAAAATCCCATCGTAATACGTATTTACTATTGGCTGCAGCGGTTATCAAATAACCATTTTGACCATCGGCAATGTCACCATAAAAATTCATACCATCACCAAGGCGCAATCCAGGATAAACTTCATCGCCCACATTGTGCCACATAAATAATTGGGTAACGGCATTACCGTTTTCAGGATCTACCATATAAGCTCTAAACATACCATTAGGCTCGCTGGTATCTACATCAACCGATTGCGTGTTAGCAGCCAAACTCGTAATAACAATCTTGCCAGACTCAGTTAATGCAATACTGTTGATTGGCAAGGTACCGCCTGAAACATCTTCGGGAGCCAATGTGATAGTTTCCGCTGGAATTTCAAGGCCTGTGGCTGCATCTAAAACAACAATTTTGTTTGCACCATTTCTGGATGCAATATAAATCTTGCCATCCATATGCGCCATTCCACGCTCCGTTGTTCCACCCATCCATGCGGGGGCATCTGCCGGAATCCATTCTTCTTCAATTGGATCCCAAGTTGCATTACCTTGTTTACTTTGATCCCAAACTTTTTCGACCATAGGGGTCTGAGCAAAAGCGGTAAAGGTCATAAACAAACCTGTTAACAATAGAGTAAAATTTTTCATGTCTATTTAATTTTAAGTTAAAAAAATGATTATTACAATAATTATCTGATATATACGGGCAGGGACACAAAGCCCCCGCCCATAAATTTTATTTCACTTGAATTTTAGAGTGACTTCTGCCGCTCTCGGTATAAACCTCTACAAGATATACCCCTGCCGACAAACGATCCAAATTCAGCACTGCTTTATCCGAGCCAACCTGTTCTATCATCATCAATTGTCCTGAGATAGAATAGATACGCACTGTTTTTATGGTTTCATCTGCATGAATGTTCAGCACATTATCCACGGGATTGGGGAAGAGGTTTATATTTGAGTCAACCATAGGTTGCGAAACCGAAGTGCTATTATCGGGCGCAAGAAACCTGAACTGATCGAAATATAAAGTACCTTTTTGTGCACCTCCAGTAACATATCGGAAATGAAAGCCGTCCATTTTAAAATTGGTACCGTCCAGTACGCCGTTCCCATTTACCCATGCATACACGGGATCATTGCTCAAATCCCATGAAACCAATTTCCAACCTATCCAGTCGATAGAATACCAAGGGCTGGCCTCGTATTTGCCGCCACCGTCGCGAGCCATAAAGCGGAACTCTGTTTTAGAACCGTCGCCAAAAACATAGACTTGCAATAAATCCTCAATATTGTATGTATTGGTGTTTTGAGAAGATGTAGGCGGCAGGTAGAGACGTATGTAAGGTGCTCCTGCGCTTGTATTCCAGCCATAGTTAAAGCGCATACTTCCCAGACTACCAAACGAAAGGTTGGAAACAGAAGCATCGAAGTCCCTATTGGTTTCTTCCGTTACGATACCGGTGGTCGATCCAGATGCTTGTGGCGTCCACCAATTAGCAATAGCAGCGTCAAAGGGATCAATGAGGTTGATAGTGCGCGGAGCTATGGTTGCCAGCGAAAAAGTATAGCTAAACGCTTCCGTTGCATTTCCGTATGCATCGGCAAGCCCTGCGGCTATATCGACTTTATAAGTAGCTTCTTGATTTAAATCGCTGATGGGAAAAAAATGAAGCACACTCTTTTCGTCAACTACTTTATGTGTAAACTGTCCGACAACTAACTCTTCAGTAGGCATCAATTTTAAAATCACAGCATCCTGTGTTATTGAAGCTGCGGTAATCTCTTCATCATAAACCAAACGTAAAATAGGTCGTAATTCATTCACAACAGCATCTACTGCAGGCGAAAAGTCTATCAAAGCAGGTGCATCGTTATCGTCAGGAGAAGTTGTGAAAATCAGATCGTAATTACCACCCGCTATTCCATCCGCATCGCCATCGAGAAACTGATTGGTCAACGCATTTTTGGCTATGCTCCCGTCTATGGTGAGGGTATATTGGGTGACAAATTCCAGTCCGCTCATACCCACCTCAAGGGTAAAGTCATCCTTCCATGTATAGGTGAGCCCAACAGAGACATCGCTAAAGGTAATGGCCGACTCCACAGAACCTAGATCCATTTTGCGGCTAAAGGTAAACTCCAATTTGGTACTGGGTTTAATCCGTGAGAGCTCGTCCGCCGGTTCCACCGTAGAAACCAAGGGAGGAATGGTACTGGTTAATTGGACATCAAGTAAACTCAAATTTTCATGGGTACGCCCATTGGGATTAGATACCACATTGAGCATAACATTTTTAGATTCGTAGTTATCCGAACTGAAAACCACCTCTACATCGGCTCCTGGCGTTAGTCCCTCTATAAAGTAAAACCCATTCCTGAGTTCCTCGGGATCGTTGGAGTGTTTATTGAATAAGGACGCATAGGTATCGGTGGTATATTGCTTATCTCCAATAGTTACCGTAACACCATTGATTGGCATGCTGCTGTCCGCATCTTTTATAATGCCGGTAGCTATACCAATGGCAGGCCTATTGATGCCGCCCCATTCCAGGATAGAGCGAAAAGCAGATAACGCCTCCAAATATTTTGATTCGGCATTAAGGTTTTTTTGCTGCTGCTCAGGGTTGGTATGAAAACCTGCCTCGCTTAACAATGAAGCCATATTGGTTGTCCTGTTAACGTGTAAGTATGGAAATTGATTTTCATGGTGATCCTCATTTCTCAGATAAAAATCCCTGTCGGCCCAATTGCCCCTGGTAGTGATGCGCATGGCACCGGAAAGGTCATCGTTGAGAATGGCGCCCAGAGCGGCACCTCCGTTAGGTTCTTTTTCAACTAGTACCCCATTGCTGCGCCAGCCTCCATATAACATCAAAGTGCTGTTGGTTGAAGGTGAACCTGCATCGCTATGAATGGAGTAGTAAAAATCTGCGCTCAATGTATTGGCCAGGTCGGTGCGGGCTGCCAAAGAAATTTCCTCATCTTCGTCGGTAAGACGTGATAAAAACACTTCCGAGATATCTGTTTGTTGCTCAAGCATATCCCGTAAGGCCCAAGCCACACGCAGCACTTTTTCGGCTTCGGAGTAGTTATACAATCCCATGTTCTCAATTTGAGAGTGGCCGGGATCTATAAACAAGGTCCAGTCACTTAAACCGGTAACAGGGGGCTCTTGTGCTTTTAATGAAAAAGAAAGAAGAGCAAAAAACATAAGCAGAAATGATGGTATAGCGTAGTTCATATTTTTTTACTTGTTATATTACGCTTGGTATCTAAATAGTTTAATTAATTTAGCAAGCGACAGAGGTTATTTTATTTTTTTACCAAAAACTCATGATAAGAATCGGCTACAACCAGCCGAAGTACCACATCTATCTATTTCAAACGGACTTTATAAATAGCTCCGTCGAGTGTGTTCTCAAACAACAAGTTTTTTCCGTCGCCCGAGATATCCGGGTTCATGGCTACAACACCCACCTTATCCAACAGTGGAGAATATTGGCCTGTTTGCACGTCCACTGTATATAATTTGCCTGCGGTAACAATTGCACCATCATCCTCCACCTTGGTTACTACTACATATTTGCCATCGGGGGTCCAGGTGGCCTGTTCACCTTGCCCAATTTGTTTTAAGTTTTGCCCATTCACGTCGGCCACATGTAATCCCAATCCACTCACCTGAAATACCACTTTAGTGCCGTCAGGAGAAATTGCACTATTAAAAACATAGCGTCCTTTAAAATCAGGGAATTCCACTTTGCGAGGTGAGATAGATGAAACTTTTACAGGCATAAGTGCACCACCAAACATCACAGCTTCCTTTTGGCTATCCCCACTGCTTTTGAGTGTCGGAATGTCGGTGGGTACCTTCTCCAATTTTCGTCCCAACATCATGGCCACATTGCCATCGCCATTGCTAAACACAGGCAATCCTTTCAATTGCCGCGACTTATTCAAAATAACCCGTTCCTTACCCGAGCTCACATCGTAAAGCTTTACATTGTGATATCGACGGAAACCTTCGGAGAAAACAGACCTTGCAAGGATAAACTTACTGTCCTCGGACCAGGAGAAACCAAAACCGGCACCTGCATCAGAAGTTATTTTAGTGATTTTTTTTCCTGTGGCATCCACCACCCAAATTCCATTGTGTTTATCGCCCGAAAAAGCAATATGTTCACCATTGGGCGACCAAACAGCGTTCATGTAGGAAATCTCATCCGAAAAGATAATTTTTTCAGGCTCACCCGAAATGCGGGGTTGTGCAAATGTTGTAGATATAAGGAAGCTAAGCGTCAAAAATAAAAGGTATTTTTTCTTCATTGGAATAGTTATTTAAATGGATAAAGAATTAAAGCTCCTAATTAGATGTCATACAAATATAACAAAGAAATTATTGAATTTCCAATCTTTCTATACGAATTTTTACAATTTAACGTATAAGTATTAAAACTTTGAAAACTTGATAATTACACAACTAAATATCATACTAGCGTCTGACTAAATCAAACCTTAACATATACTTATACAATGAATAGTTTATAAGTGTATGATAAGTGATTAGATACAAATTATTGCATGCAAAGCCTCATTTACAACAACATGCTAAAACATCACTTGTATTACATACTTTTAATCACTTTTAGCGTTTTTCTGCCAAAATCGGATTCGATAGTAAGAAGATATAACCCTCTGTTGAGATTACCTGAAGGTATCAAAAGATCGTGCCTGCCTTCGGGTTTCGTGCCCAGCTGCCAATTCATCACCGTATGCCCTGTAATATCGGTTAAATACAATTGCACATTTGAAGGAGAAGGTAATTCATATACCACTTTCGTCTCTCCCTCAACTAAATAGGTGGGACAAGAAAAGGTGTACACCAATTTTTTCGACTCATCAATTGCCGTTGTCACAACCGAAAATGTAGTTGTGGCCGACCAGTCCGTTTTTAAATTGCTGCCATAAGTAGCCCTCGCCCTTAAATAATAAACACCATCCTGCACATTGTCGAAGGTTGCTGTATAATTTAAAGTCTCAGTAGTTTTTACCTTAACATTCATAAATGGGAAAGTAGCTATCGGCGATAATTCTATCCTAAATCCCGATGCCAGTGCGTCGGCTTCCCAAACTGCCTCAACAAGACTGCCTCCAACATCCGAGCCATTTTGGGGTGAAATGAACACGGGAACGGATGGAGGGACACGCAGTGTTGAAAACGAACGCACCTCGGACCAAACAGAGGTAAAATCATCTTTACTTGCTGAAATCCGCAAATAATAGGTGCCGTAGGAAACCAGCGTGCCGCCCGGCACTTGATATTGTAGTGCTTGTACATTTTCAATATCCAATACTATGTTTGTAAACAATGTGTTAGACGCAATTTGAATATGGTAGCTATAATTAGTTCCAAACGATTCCCATTTTATCGTTGGAGTTAGCTCAACTTCTGTTGCTTCGGCTGTTGGTTCAAGGATTAGAGGCTGAGGAGGGGAAACAAGGTTAAATGCTCTGGCTGTAGAAATCGCATCTGCTGCGCCCACCATCCTAGTCCGCACCCGCCAATAATAGGTACTACCTTCAGTTAAGGAAAAATTCTCGGCCGAAAAGGACGGGGAAGCTATCTCCCTCCTATACATCACTTGTTCAAAAGCTGCATCCTCAGCCAGCTCCAAAACATATCCCACTACGCCATCTACGCTAGTCCAGCTAAAAGAAAATGGTAGAAAAACTGCTGATAGATCCGCAGGAAATGAAAGATCGGCGGCCACATTTTGTAGCGGCGCATGATTCATCAAAGCTGGGGCAAACTCGTTGCCAAACCTGTCCATCACAGCCACCCCAAAAGTATGTGTAGCCATCAAACCCGTAACATCAGACAAATCGAACGTTTTACTATACGAAATTCCCAACAAATGATGGTTGGTACTGAACACAGCAGGATCACCAACCTGTGCGTTGGGTATGGCATAAACCACAAAACGCTCATTGGTTTCGGGAGAATCCCATTTAAACATATTGCTTTCGAGCCGCAGGTTGGTCGGTACACTTTTTTCGATATACGATTTCCAACTGATGGCCGGGGGCAATGATTTGTACTGAAACTCATTGGCCGCAAGGTAATTGGTAAACCCTTGTGTCGAAAATTGTGCCGCCCGGAAGAAAACGCTACCCGGCGCATCGTTTTTGTCGGAAATGCGGTTCCAATAAATTTGGGCTCCCCACTCGGTGGGTGCTGCTTTTAAGTTGGCATCCTCTAATTGCGCCAAATATTCAATCATGGATAATCCTTTTAGATAAGAATAATCCTGAGCAGTGGATTTTAATCCGCCGAATGCCTTATAACTTGAAGCTTCCAAACCCGCCAAAGTATGGCTAGAATAAAAATGACGATTAAACCTAGCTGAAATATCCGACCACCATGGAGCCAGTTTTTTGTAATCTTGCCCACTACTTGTTGTTGGCCAGTACAACTGTGGCGATATATAATCCACCGTGCCTTCCTCGAGCCATGCTACCGGATCGCAATAAATGGAGGCATAGGCATTCATCCCTGTTATCCCCTGTGGCAAGGTAATTCCGCGGGCAGAGGCCACGTTTTGGTCGGTGGTCCATATCCCAAAAGGAGACAACCCGAATGTTACCCAAGGCTTTTGGCTCTGAATAGCACCATACACATCTGCTACCATGGCATTTACATTGGCTCTTCGCCAATCGTGCAGATCCATTCCGGTAGGCTTATACAAATTTTGCGAATATTGATCCAGTGAATTGGACGTTCCCCCATAGGCATAAAAATAATCGTCAAAAACAACACCGTCTATGTCGTAGTTTCCAATAACCTCTTTTACGATATCCACAATACGCTGGCGTACCCCTGGGTTGCCCGGGTCCAGGATGGAACCGCCTCCCGGGTATTCAAGCACCCATTCGGGGTTGCTTTGGCGGTAGTCGCCGGCCTCACCCTCATATTTTCCGACAGTCGATTCAAACCTATAGGGATTCATCCAGGCATGTACCTCAATTCCCCGTTTGTGACATTCGTCTATGACAAACTGTAGCGGGTCATAATCCAAAGTAAAATCGGAATTCATCCGACGATCGGTTATCAAATACGCCGACCACGGCTCGTAGGATGATGGATACATGGCATCGCACTCTGAGCGTATCTGAAAATTAATAGCATTGATATTGGCCGATGCCAAACGTTCCAAGACAGCTATAAAATGACTTTTTTGCTGATTGATGAAATAGGTTTGTGAACCCGTAACAGGAATCTTTGTCGAGGGCCAGTCCAATCCCCACACTGTTGTAAGCCATGCCGAACGCATCTCTCTCTTGGGAGAATCTCCTGCCTTGACATCTACATTAAATATTATTATCAAACCCAAAAACAGTGCTATCGCTCGAAATATTTTCATCCTTAAAAGTGTTATTGTTTGTATTATTTTTTTCTGTTACTCTTTATAATCACCCTATTCCTTCAGTAATTTCCCATTGATCTTACCGTACGTACCAACTATCGAATACAGATACAATCCTTTACTAAGTTGATTTAAGTTCACATAAACCAGATTTGATCCATTGCTAAAATTTATATGACGGCTCAAAATGGACTGGCCACTTAAATCATAAATATTAAAACTCACCATTCCCATATCCTTGTTGGCTGTTATGTAAACATCACCCTTTGTAGGGTTAGGATAGATTAGAAAAGGCTGCGGTTTTTTACTTGTTGGGACAGCACTGCTCGGATCCTCTGCGGGATAGGTTACCTTAAGGGTTTTCAGATAAAAGGCTCCCTCATAGGTTTCACCGTTAACATAGGCAGCATCTTTTTCTACGGTCAATCTCAAATCTTTAAAAAACAAAGGATAATCCACCTGCGGAATATCATCTACCCTGATTGGGGTTTTGAAGGTCTGTATGTTGGTAGCGGTAAATGAGGGTATCGAAGAAATCCCTGCAGGATGGTCAAGGGACAAAATAAACGATGTTTGATATCCGTTTCCGGATGCTTCCAGCAACAGAGAATCCGGCATACCGTAGATTTGTATGGGGCGCGACAGATTTATGTAAGCAGTCCTTTTTGCATATGTCATCGTATATGCTACTTTAAGCATCTCCTCTCCTGTAGAACCATATTCTTCTCGTGTTAGGGTAACATCATTAAGCCAACTGCTGGAAACGGTCCATAACGAGGGATCAGAAAAATCGTCCAACATCTTATGACCTCTGCCTACCTCTACATGCACCGTACAAAAATCCTCAAAACTTTCGTCTCGAGTGGCTACCCTTATGGTTACCTCACCATCCTGCATACCTTTAAAAACACCATTTACATCCACGGTGCCAATGCTTTCGTCGAGGGATTGAAACAAGAGCAAATCGTTATTGACCAAATACTTTACACCATCTGCATCAGCTCCATAAACTTCAAATTTATATTCGTTTAGATCATCGATGGTGAGTTGTTCCAGCGTAAATGAAAGCGCGGAAGTAGGCAAAACCTTAACCCATACGGTTTCTGTTTTATCCTGCCAGTGTGCCAGTATTTTCCCTTCGCCCGAGCCCGTGGCGGTAAATAAGCCATTGGCATCCACCGAGCCAATATCACCTTCCACCTCATAACTAATTTCCGTGGCACTCATGTAATCCACCACATCACCATATTCGTTATAAGTACTTCCTTTTAACTGATACTTATTGCCAAAGGGCACACGAACAGATTGGGCATTCAGTCCAAAATTGACTGCCGGTGCCATCGGTGCTTCTGATATGAACAGCAGGGTATTGGCCACCCGCCTCTCCGAACCATCAGAAGACACGTTGGCCACACTGTTATGCACGACCATGGAAGATGAACCACCACCATCCAGGTTAAGGGCATTGGCAGCACCGGATAGCACCATAAGTTCGGCAAGTTGTTGAGTACTAACTCCAATAGACGCTGTAGACCGCCCTTCAACCATGATCAGATATATCTTATTTTTATTTGCAGAGTATCCAACCCCTGTCCGGGGATGTAATTCGGGCCAGTTATTATTTGTAATTTCACCATTCAATAAAATAGTGCGGTCTCCGCCAATCATTTCCATTATTTTCGGTGCTGTACTTTCATTTTTTAATGTTACATCCACATCTATCTCCAGAGTTTCCCCCACCGACATGCCATTGAGCAATTCCTGCGCGGTACCATGACCGGACAAAACTGCCTCCCCAGGATGCAGAACAGTTGCTCCTTGACCTATTCGAATTTCTTTAACAGTTAAGGTTTTTTGATCGTTGATGGCCCAGTTTCCTCCATCTAATCCAAGTACAACCTCGGTGCCGTAATCGTTGGTTTTGGTAGTTTGCCCGTTAAACTGGTTAAATAGGATTAACTGGTTGACTCCGCGAGTCGAATTAACATTGTTAATCGGGAAAGTTTGTCCATCATAATGTAAATTCCCCTCATAGGTCATCACATCAATAAAAGGTGCTTTATTTATATCAAAAGCCACAACGGGACGCGAGGAGTGCGGAACTTTGGCCAGTTGGCCATTGGTAGCATGACCATTTACCGGCAAGCCAATGTCCAGACCCGAAGTGATATAAAAATCGCCATTGATGGCTGCCACCGACCTATGCCCAGGATATGTCTTACGGATGGCCAATTGAGAAGGAGCCTCCAGATTACGGAGCGAATCGTGACTTAGATTAGACAGTACCTTTAGATATGGATTGCTTAAATCAATTTCGGTAACATGAACATTCAGAGGCACATCCGGAAACCTGTATGAAGTGAACATGGAACCCAGACCCACATCATGCTTGAATATAAGGGTATCTACCCGGCTTTTAACGCCACGAAAAATCAGACTATCCTGAGCAATACCAACTTCCAGCAAAAGAAATAAAGATAGGAAAGAGAGTAGTGTTTTTGTCATGGTTATTTTTTTACAGGTGAGACATTCATACAATACACTGATTGAATACAGATTAGCACTTAGTTGATAATATTAAGCTTACCTTACTGAAGGCCGGAATTTTAAAGAGATTTTAAGATATTAAATACTTTTATTTTAAATGCATCTCCAAATACTACTCCAATTTATTCGCAAAGTGCCAGTAATTACCAGCTAAAAACCATCAGCCACTTAAATTCAATCTGGAAAGGAAATTTATCTTTCCCTCCCAGATTGAAATTTGTTATTAATTAACGCTGAGTTTGGTCTATAGCAATACCATAGGCTTCTACTCCTTTAATATAGTATTCAATATTAGTTGAGACCGGATCCGCTAAGGGTACTCTTTTTATACCTGAACGATACAGGGGGTTCTCCAAATAAAACACTTCAGGATCTACACCTTCGGGCACTTTTGGTCCACGATAAGCCCAATAAAGATAATCACCATCAATGGCCATACCGGTTACAAAAAGCGCTTCGGTACCTCCTTCGCCATCGGTATTGTCGATACTACGGTAATTCATAATCGTCCGATCCGATTCATCGGCCAAGTTGTATTGGCGGATTCGGAAACCAGACTGGTCGGCATAATAGAGTACCTGATTCTGCTCATCCATCACCATACCTCGTATTTGCCTGTTCGACAGGATTCTTCCGGCCGCGGGAACGGGATCTGTATCCACTCTGTCGCGACCTAGGATATCAGAATCAGCGAACCTGAACACACCTGCACCCAGCGTATGTTTGCCCCACCACCATAGGTTGTTATACTTAAAGAAAGGACCGTTTTGGTTACCCCAGCCAATACCGGCGCCATAGTAGCCCAGCCAGGTATTTTGGAAAACATAAGGCTCGGCACCTTCGGACTGACCACTGTCGACCTTTCGCACCAATTTTGAATTTCGGGTATTGATAGGAATTTTCATCACACCATTTCTACGGTCGGCCCAATAAATCTGACCTGCCTCCTGATCGATGTAACCATAATAAAAATCGAGGAAGGTATTGCCTCCAAAATTGTTGATAATATTCTCCTTGCCGGAACCATCTATAGGTATGGCAAATATTTCACCATCTCCGGCAGTAGCAAATGTAGCTTCACCCACATAACCGGTAAAAGTACCCGCATCAAAAACATATAAACGATCGCCGCTAAACTGCAATGATAGTGGATGTTTGCCCGATCTGCTGCCCATATCAAAAGCACCATTCAAAGCGGGGTCTATTTCATTGATAATCTTTGAAGCCATTATATTACCGCCTTTAACGGCGTAATAAAGGGTTTTGACAGGCTTATCGTAATTTACCGATACATTTACACTGATGGGATCCAATTCCTTTTCGCCCAGTTTAACGGACAGTGCCACTTTTTGGCTACCTATAGTACCAAAGGTAACTTGCGGGGAAGACAATGTTGAAATGAAATTTTCGTCAATTCCTTCGCCATGCGTACCTTTGGGAAATGTCCATTGATAGTTCACATCAAGGTTTTCGGGATTAAGAATTTGTACCAAAAATGATACTTCCGACTGGTTATATACTATAGTCTCGTCGGTTGATGTATAGCTTACAACTGGCACTATATCGCTAATCATTAGGTTTTTTTGGGCTTCATAATCGCCCCCATCTATTATCAGCTTTACCTTGTAGGTGCCCGGATTTTGATATTTGTGCACTGGATCCTTTTCTGTTGAGCTCTCTCCGTCGCCAAAATGCCACTCATAGGAAGAGCCTACGATAGATTTGTTTATAAAGCTGATTTCCTCCCCTATCACATAGTGTATAGAGCTGGACTTATAGTCAAAATCAACCCCCTGGCTTGCAAACTCTTCCGTTTTAATTTCATTTTCACAGGAGTTAAATCCCACAAAAACGATTAGAAAAAGCAGCAAGGGCAAAATTCTATTTATATGTTTCATCTCGTTCATATTATTTGTTTTTACTAGGCATTCCCTCATGATGTAATTAATTCTTTTCTAATTAATTAACCGTAATTATTTTCTCTTCTGAAAAATTGAGGATATCGTTTCCATTTACCACACCAAACTTTGAGATAAGCTTATACGATTTGGTATAATTTGCCTTGTACTTAAAATCGATAGGGTCGTAAACCAATTCCTCCAAGGGCACTTGCTGAAACCATCCGAGCAATACAGGAGCCGAATTTTCCTTTATGACCTTTTTGCTGGTGACTTCCCCTGTAACGGGATCCGTTTCCTCCACAGTTTCAAAATGTGTCTCAAAGGTATCCTCATCAATTATTCCGGATTTTACCACCACCACTTCTTTCAATAGTTCGTACTCCATGGTAGCAAACAAGCCTATATAAAACCTATCGACGACGGATTCTGGAAAAAACTTATTGACCTGCGCCTGGTTATATTCCAATGGATTATTAACTTGGATCTGCGAAAGCGTAAAACTGATGGGGAAAGACCCATTGACAACATAAGCTCTTTTTTCCGTATCGTAACTATCCGCATTATGCTCAAAAGATTGGATCAATTGCTGTTCACGAGCCACCTCCATGGAATCTAAGTTAAAGCTATAGTTATTTATACCTGATATAATATCAAACTGGTACTCTGTTTCGATGCTGTACCAGATACCCATAGATTTAAACTCATCGTCCACTGACCAGTACTCGGCATAAAAATCGACTAACGACCCTGCCTTTTTGTTGGTGTTTGGCACTTCGTAATACACATTTGACACAAAATTGCCTGTGCGAACTATGTCGTCAATAGGGTCGTTGATTTCACATGCAGTAAAAAACAACAAACCGATAAGCAGCGTTCCTAAATATTTTGTTTTATCTTTCATTTTATTCTACTTTTTTAGTGTTGCAAGATCATTACTGACGTCCCCAAATCATTGGTTTTTTTAACCACTCGGGGTTACGGAAAGCACCCAATTTTTCCAATTGAGTTCGGTTGTATTTTTCTTCTGTTTCCGGGTCGTAATTTAAACGCTGAATCCAAGTATTCTCATCGCTCCAATATGGTTCGTAAAGATTATGAGGTCTTTTTAAACCTGGATATATGGCGCGATCATCATATTGAATACCATTATCATCATTACTGTAGGCATATCTCCGCAAATCGTTCCATTGCTCTGGTTGCAGATACATGGCAATGTATTTTTCGCGCATGATATCGCTCAAATTTATATTGCCAGTACCAGGTACCACAGCCGAATTAAGCATATACGCATCTATTTCGTCCGAAGGGACACCCATACGTAGCATGTGATTTCGGGTGCCGAGTTTCATATTGTCGAGTGCCTTGGCTTTATCGCCAGCCCAATAGGCTGCTTCGGCAACAATAAAATGCACTTCGGCTTTGGTTAAAAAACAAATAGTTGAAGTATCCGTTGTTAATGCCTTAAAGTAAAGCTCTGGATACCAAGATATTTGATGTGTGGCAGGCATGCCAATATTACTCTCCAAATATCTATATGTGGTGTCATTATTATTTCCCACATCCGCTCTTGCTCTCATAAGATACGTTAATCTGGGATCGGGAGATGTTTCTGTTTCGGGATTGTATAACAATATGTTTTCCATAAAAAACTTCGAAGGTATCGCTCCTTCCAAATCATTGGACCTACTTTCCCACGTATTTACAGGACGGTTGTTCTTACCCCAAAAGCAGTTTTTCTCTACACTGTCACCCCCATCAAACTTAAAATTAGGATCATTCCATCCGTTTAAGGCATTTTCGCCGGCCGTAACAATCTGGTTGCATATATCGGCACTGGTATTTAAGTTTGGCAAGTTACGTAGCAGTATTCGAGCTTTTACAGCATAAGCCATTTGTTTCCACTTGGCCATGTCGCCGCCAAAAACTCTATCCTGCTTTATAGTCATTGGCTGATTAGATGATTTCATAACCTCTGCAGATTCAAACAACACAATCAGGTCGTCGGCCTCCTTTTTCATCCATTCATAAATACTCTCCTGCGATTCGTACACAGGGCTTTCGGTATAAGCTGTTTTGAGTGCCATATCGCCAAAAACATCGGTTGTTTGCTGCACAGAGAGTAAACGCAACAAACGTGTTACCGCCAGATAGTTAGTGGAACCATCTTGTTCGGCATATCTTACCACATTATTGGCGTTAGAGCCCATATCAAAATAATGACGGCGCCACTGGGGATGACGGTTCATACCCATAAACTCCCAACCACTGCGGTAGGCATAAGCCCCTGTTTGGCTTCGTCCGGCCGTGGTAAGGCACTGACTCAAATAGGTTCCATACTCACTGTGGTCGTAATTCTCCAATGCCATATAAAAAATCACAGTGGGCATTAACAAATCCATGGAGACTTCGACAGGGCGATCCGGATCTAGGTTGTCGCCCAAAAAGTCGTCGCATGCAGATAATGAACTCAATGCGACAACCAAAACCAATATATAATTTAAATACTTCATTTTTCGCTATGTATTAAATTTCACTGATGTTAAAAATTTGCAGATATATTAAAAGATACCGACCGGGTGTTGGGTGTTCTCAAATAATCCACTCCATAGGTTCCTGCACCACCCGAATTGCCCGTATAATTAATAATAGGGTCCGAACCGGAGTAATTCGTCCATAGAAACAAGTTACGTCCATTCACTGATAATTTTAAATTGCTTATCCCAATTTGTTTTGAAAGATAACTCATATCGTACGCAAGGGTAACGTTAGCTAGGCGCACCAAGGAGCCGTCCTCAATAAAATTTGTACCCACTGGCGCATAATAATTGGAGTAAAAAAGCTGATCGAAAACAACGGGTTTGGTATTTGGAACAAAAGAGCCATCGGACTGCTCAACTACACCTTTTACCACTATTTGACGGTTGCGATAATCTTCGAGTGTTTTATCCATACCGCTGCTCAGCAAGCTTGCCTTGGTGCCATTGACCACATCGCCGCCTTTACGCATGCTCACCAATGCCGAAAGAGACCAATTGTGGTACTTCCAGGTATTTTCGACGCCAATGGTAAAATCGGCTTCTCTATTCCCTATTAAAAGATTACTACTGGCATTAATTTTGGGAGTACCATCTTGACTCACGATGACATCGCCGGCTTCAGTTCTCAAGTAATCCTTACCCGATACACCAAATATGGGTCCATATTCATAAGATGTTGGACGAATGGTACCTACCTGGCCTGCAGAATGAAATATTTCCGTTACGTCACCGGGCAAGTCACCCACTGTTCCATCGTTATGCGCAAAGTTTGTAGTAATGTCCCACGCAAACTTTCCCCTGGTCAATATTTTCTGATTCCAGGTTACTTCAAGACCTTTGTTTGATATGTCTCCCTCGTTTCGGGTTTGCAAAACATTTCCAGTCATGTGACTAACCCTAACGGTAACAATCTGTCCATCAACAAAAGTTGAGTAATAGGCAAAATCTAAACGGGTTTTATTGTTGAATAACCTCAAATCGGTACCTACTTCCCACGATGTGGTGAACTCTGGATCTAAATAACGGTTACCGCTACTCAAGGGATCCACACCATAACCTTCATCGGGATGCTGAGGCCAGGATCTAAAGTAGTTGTGTTGTTTATAGGGGTTGGTACTCTTACCAACCGTAGCCCAATTACCTCTTAGCTTACCAAAACTAATAATTTTGGAGTTAAGGTTCAAGAGTTCGCTAAATATTAAACCACCACTGAAGGATGGGTAGAAATAGGAGTTCTTGTCCTCGGCCAAAGTTGAAGACACATCATTACGCCCTGTAACCCCAACATGTGCTATGCCCCTATAATCGAGTTTTAATTCACCAAAAACACCATAAATATCTTCCCGGCTTCTATTCAAAGAAATATCTTCCCGGCGCATAACGCTGAGGTTAGTAAAACTCTCGAAACCGGGAATTTTAAAATTAAAACCTTGAAAACCTGTCGAGCGACCTTCTTCTCTTTTAAAATCGATACCCGCCAGTACATTAAATGAAAACTGATCGCCCAGGTCTCTGTTGTATTGAACCAGACCCCCAAAATTAAGTACTGTGCCTTTACCATCTGACTGCGACATGTTGCCTACGTGAGGCAAATCATCAACAGTAGGTTGATCGATCCCTTCGGGCAACTCCCAGCGCGGGGTAGTAATATAAAGACTTTCTGAGTTGGTCATGTCGTAGCCTATTCTTCCAGTGAGTTCCAAGTTTTTAATAGGTTCCCATTTAAGAATACTCTGAACAAGCGTTCTGTATGCTTCACTTTTCCCCGAATCCTCATATCGCGACCAATAAGGACTAATTGGTGAATTATATCTGTTATTTGGATGCAAATAGAGCAACCGTGGAGTGCCGTTGGCATTTTTGTAGTTCCTCATATCATCGTCGATGGGCCAGCTATATATGCTACCCATAGAACCAGCACCTCTAGATTCTCTGTTGCTGAGATTGGCCATTAGACCCAGAGACAAATTTTTACGGATATTATAATCAGATTTTATCAATACTGTTAAACGTTTTAAATTATCCTCAGGTACAACACCGCTGTGATCGCTGTATGATGCCGAAGCGTAGGTGGTAAACTTTTCGTTACCCCCGGACACCGACACGTCGTGTTTTTGGTAAATACCGTTTTCGAGGTAATACTCAACATTATTGTATGTTTTTATCCCTTCCGGTTTCAAGGGTCCCCATCCACCCATAGCCTCTTCGCGGTAAACACCTAACCCACCTCTAAGATAGGCATCCTGAAGTTCAGGAACTCTATAAGCCCTGTCCACTTGAACAGTGCTGCTCAAAGAAACTTTTACCGCTCCTGACTTACCTGATTTTGTGGTAATCATGATGGCACCGTTAGCTGCTTCCGATCCGTAAAGAGCTGCAGCAGCCGCTCCTTTAAGTATGGTTACATTTTCAATATCGTTGGGATTTATTTCGGCTGCTTTAGAAGCACCACCTGACACATGCATACCGTTGAGTATAAATATGGGCTCATTACCCATTCCTGGGTCGATAGATGAAATACCCCTAATTACGATTTGTGAGCCAGCGTTGGGCGATCCACCCGCACCTGAAATATCCACGCCGGCGACCCGGCCCTGAAGCGCATCCACAAAATTAGACTGCTTATCGCGGGTTAAATCCTCGGCATTGACCGCCTGCACCGCAAAGTTCAAGTTTTTCCTTTCAGACACAACACCCATGGCTGTCACCACTACTTCATCCAAGCCCATGGTTTCGGCTGTCAACACAATGTCGATAGCAGTTCTGCCAGATACAAGAACATCCTGCGTTTGAAAACCTATAAAGGAAAAAATTAGGGTTGATGTTGGTGGCACTTCTATAGCATACTCACCATCAAAATTGGTAATTACACCGTTAACAGTACCTTTTTCAATAATATTGACCCCCGGCACGGCTTCTCCGTTATCATCTACCACTTTACCTTTTACCGTTATTGTAGCTGCTTGAAAAAGCTGCGATACTTCTGTAATTACAATTGGTTTATCCAACTCACTTTCATCCCTGGCCCATCCATCTGCGGAGACCATAAAAAAAGTGAAACTGAAAAGCAAAAAGATTCCCGACAGCCCTCGGAGCCGATAATCGAGCATAGTTCTAATTTTTTGTTTCATCTCGTAATTTTTTTTTGTTCTTTATCGCTATTTTAATCATTAAGTAGTTAACAAATCTCAGTGGTATTTGCTCATTGAATCATCTTTTTAAGTAGGAACAACATTTTGCAATCTTGTTTTAAAAGCAATTTGTTTCGAAGTTATATTTTACTTCCAAACTTAAAACATGTATGACATATTAACAAGTACCAAATTTATCAATTATTTTTTACTTTTTTAACAATGAAAGCTATTTTTATTCCATATTTCTCAAATATTTAACTTTTTAAGGTTTTTTACAGATGCTATTCGAGCACAAACTAATGCATACATGTATGATAATTCATATCGGTAATTTATCATACATATTAACCAATTAAAGTGTCATTCACTTAACCTGCCCTATTCATAAATTTTATGAATAGGGCACCAAAGGCCGATTCTGCCTAAGCAGAATCGAGGGTTAACCCTCGAAAAAGTTCACTTAAACTTTTTCGGCTTTCCGCCGTAAATAGCGGAAAGTGAAAAATGCGTGCATTTTTCAGGTTAAAAAGCCTATCAATTACTTATAATATATCTGGAGGATTACTAAAGAAACGGCACTGCCTCTTTACGTAAACCATAGATATAAAATAACATAGACATAAGGTAAGAAGAAAAGAATTATGGAGCAACGCATTCCCCAAGTTAGATAAATAAAAAAAACATCGGATCGTTGCTTAGCTCAACATCCCGCGGTCTTTATTATTATTATGCGAGAAAGGAAGACAAGAGACAAGAGACAAGGCAATAGGGGTTTTATCTTGTTGCCAGCAATAAATTTTATCGCTCCAATGGGTTTATATGGTGATTACTATTGTCAGAAAATAAGTAATCCGGCGTTCATTTGATGGGTCAAGGTGTAGTTTATTAACACAGCCCCACTCCTATTTATAGATGGACTTAAATGAAATAAAACATCTCCTTAACCTGCCCTATTCATAAAATTTATGAATAGGGCACCAAAGGCCGATTCTGCCTAAGCAGAATCGAGGGGTTACCCTCGAAAAAGTTTACTTAAACTTTTTCGACTTTCCGCCTATGATAGCGGAAAGTGAAAAATGCGTGCATTTTTCAGGTTAAAAAAAAGCCGCAGCACTTTTTAAGTACAACGGCATTTACTCATTGAAATAAGTTATGACAACGGATCAGAGCTTCCTGATCTTGATATTTCGAAACATGGTTAATCCACCATGATCTTGAAGTCCGATTTTTCCTTTTTTCGCCATGCCGTAATTGGGGTGCTCTGCCCATTTGCTGTTTGCTTTGGCTTGATTCCACTCCTGGCTCCAAAGTTGGTAATCCACCACTTTTACATCATTTAGCCAATGCTCCACATGGGATCCTTTTACCGTAATGCGGGTCACGTTGAACTCATCCAGCGGTTTAACTTCGCCACCCACGGGTGGATTCATATCGTAATTGGCACCTGAATATTGCGCTGACGATAGTTTTGTGGGCCAGCCCTTATCGTCTAATAACTGATATTCGGGACCTGTTTTGTATATCACATCGGTAACATTTTCATCTACACGGTAAAAAATACCGCTGTTACTTCCTTTGGTTGCTTTCCATTCAACATAGAGCTCAAAGTTGTCGTAGTCCTCATCGGTCACGATATCACCGCCCGAATCGCTTCCGATGCCTGAATTATGAAGGACGCCTTCTTTTACCGTCCACCCGGAGATGGTGGTTTTGCCGTAGGTGTGCCATCCGTTGGTTGTTTTACCATCGAATAATAGCTCCCAACCATCTTGTTTTTCTTGTTTTGTTAAAGTATTCATCTTGTCGTATGATGTACATGAAGTAATTAATACTGTAGCTAAGGCTAGGGAAAACAATAGTTTCATATTTATTTAATTAAGAATGAATATATCCTTTACCGTTTATCAACTTCTACACCCTCACCACCTGCATTTTCCTATTGCTCTCTATCGCCTTTTCTATGATAAGAATATTTAAGTAGGCTTGTTGGGGCGTTACGGTTGGCTCAGTATCATCTACTATAGCATGATATATATCGTTAAAATAGGCATGGTAGTTACCTGGTAGGGTCTCTATCCTTCCACGGAAATTCAGTCCGTTAATTTGGGTGTTCAATACGCCCCAATCCTCTTCGGGCTGTTTTCCCCAATCATCGCCAACGGGCATTCCCCCGTTGCGCAGGATTGCTTCCTGTGGATCGATACCGTATTTTACAAAGGAGCCTTTTTTACCGTGGATTACAATCCTGGGACCTTTCTCTTTTACAAACACACCTGCTTTAAGGGTGACGTTAAGTTGGGGATAAATAAGCTTGAGATCAAAGCTATCGTCCACGATACTGCCCTTGCGTTGGATAAAGAGGCGGCAGAAAACTGCTTCGGGCTTTCCAAAAAGATCTAGCGCCTGATCAATCAGATGAACGCCCAGATCATAGAGTGTACCGCCGCCCACCGGATTTCCATACTTCCATTTCTTACCTTGAAATTCGGGGACATACCTGTCAAAGTGCAGTTCGCAATCCCACACATCGCCCAATAATTTATCCTTTAATATTTGTTTCACGGTAAGCGCGTCACCGTTCCATCGCAAGTTATGGTAAGGCAACAACTTTTTATTGCAACGTTTGGCTATATCCATCAATTGCAACACTTCATCAGAAGCAGCGGTTATAGGTTTTTCAACAATAACATGTTTTCCGGCTTCTAACGCTTTTTTTGCTTGCTCAAAATGCAGTTGGTTAGGCGTACTCACAATGACCAATTCAATATCGTCCCTCCTTAACAAGTCATCAAACTCAAGGATAATTTCTACCTCGGGATAAATTTCTTTGGCCTCGTTTTTTGACGAAACAATGGCACATAATTTAAAATGAGGATTGGTGTGTATGAAAGGTGCGTGAAATACCCTGCCCGAAAGTCCAAAACCAACCACCCCAACGTTTATTTTTCTTATGGCTGTCATAATCTAAACTATTTTTTCCTTTTCAGAATCCCAATAAGCCCTACGACCCTCTTTGAATGATACGGTTCCCATGTGTGCCGTCATGGCCTCTTCAAAGCCTTGATGTATGTCGCAACTGGGTTGGGTGCCATTATCAAGGCGGACGCAATCGAGCCATTCCCTAAGGTGGAGATGTGCCGTATCAACCTGTTTGCCGTTTCGGTGCGTATATAACAGGCCGCGCCCTGCAAAATATTTTTCGGTGGCTGTTGTAACCGCATCTACCTTGTTTTTACCGGGGACATAAGTAAAAATGGGCTTACCGGGGTCTATCAGACCACTCTTTATCTTGTCGGAATACTTGGTCGAATCGGCATCGGCCACTATTTCGAGCGTATTGCTCACTTTCATGGTTGCATCGTGACCCATGATTAGCCGCGGACGCTCGTATTGGCTTGCCAGCGTCGCGGTATAAAGCAACGAAAGGTCCCTATCGGCAAACTCAAAGGCCATATTGAGCACATCAGGCACGGTACGTCCGTCCTTAAAAAAGTATACGCCACCCGAGGCCATGGCGGATGAGGGTATTCCCAAATCGAGAATCTGGTTCATGGCATCGTATTCGTGGGTAAACAAATCGCCGCTGAGGCCCGTGCTGTAATCCCACCAGCAGCGCCAACGGAAAAAACGCTCCAAGTTAAAATCGTGCCAGGGTGCCGGACCTATAAATTGTTTCCAGTCGATATTATTTGGGTTTGCTTTGGGATGAATAGGGTAAACCCAGGCACCATTGGGTGTATTGCGGTTGGTACAAGTTTCAATGAGTGAAATCTTGCCCAAAGCCCCTTTTTCGATGATGCTTTTGGCTACGTGATAGCTGTCCGTCTGCCGGTTCTGATGACCCAACTGAAAAACGATTCCCGAATCAACCACAGCTTGACGCACCTGATAAGTTTCATCCACAGTCCACGAAAGGGGTTTTTCGCAATAAACGTGTTTTCCGCGTTTAGCTGCTTCTATTGCAATGGGCGAATGATGATGATCCGGCGTACCTATTATTATGGCGTCCACATCATCGGCTCTAACCAACTCCTGATAGGTACGGTATCTTTTTGGCGCTTTTCCCATCTTACCCTTTGAACCCTGACGATAAATATTTTGGCCCGCTTTAATGGCATCTTCGGCATGTATATCAAACACATCGCATATGGCAGTTATCTCCACCCCCATATCATCTTGGTCGATAAAATTTTCTAATCGCTCCTGCCAACCCTTATCCGTTTTGGCCCGTTCTATCTGGTTGTCAATATAATCGGGGTTGGCAAAGCCCAACGAGCGCATCAGGTAGGTCGATCTGCCGCCGCAACCCACTACCCCTATTCTTATTTTTTTGTCGGTGGGCACGTTAAGGCCGGCTTGTTCTTTTATGTCAAAATCAAGCTCTTCTAACAGTTTGCTGTTCAGGGTTTCGTAGTACTTATTTTTTTTATACATGCCGTAACCAAAGGCTCCAATTATGGGAACTGTGGCCAAGCTTTTAAGTACATCTCTGCGGTCCATTTTCATGGCTGAAGTCTTCAATTCGACTTTTTTGTTTTTTTCTTCCATAACCTTACTTCCGTCTGCTTCTGAAAATTAATCTATCTAAGCCAATATATTGGCTCGTTGGTATTAGTGCCAAAACAATGAGAAAGGACATTTCGATTAAATTTTTATTAACGATCAGATAGCTCCCTTCGGATGGCAACATATATTCCACACCTATCAATGGGGGGTGCGATAGGTAAAACAAAGCCAGTACCAAAGCTCCTGCAAGGGTAGCTACGCGTGAAAATAAGCCTAAAATAAGAGATGCCCCAATGAGCACGAGCCCCCATTGGTTTAAAAAATCTACTGTTTGTAGTACTCCCTCATTATTGGCCATCCACAAAAACCAAGATTTGAACGGACCCTGTGAATCTAGCAAAAATATTTTCGCGCTCCATTCCGGGTTTAAAACCTTAATAAAACCCTCGTATAAAAAGTGCCACCCAATAAGCACACGGCATAACACCAATGCCAGTAACTGAGGTGTTTTTAATGATTTGTCTGAACTTTTAGTCATATGGTTACAAATAGATTATTAGATAAGAGATTATTAGATAAGAGATTATTAGATAAGAGATTATAGATTAAAAAGCTTGTCGAATTAAAATAGCATCAAACATAGCATTATCTTTTACTCAATTCATTCAAAATGATTTCGAAAGATAGTATCTTTTTTTTCTTTGAGATAGTTTATTGCCTCGATTCCTGTTTATTTAAACGATGAATTAGGTTCTTTGGCCATGTGCTTATAGGTGAGTTTAGCGAGGAGCGTTGGCATCCATTTTTTAAGCCATACGGTCAATTTTCCTTCCACAAAAGTTAAGATAAGAGTAGACTTGCGTTTGGCTATGGCATTGGCAACATGCTTTGCCACCTCTTGGGCAGTCATCATTTTTTCTTCTTTACGTGGCGTCTCCCCCTGTTGCGAGCCATCGCTTGTAAGTGCTGTTTTACGTATGTTGGATGCAGTGAAACCGGGAGCTGCAATTAGCACATGCAATCCGGTTTTTAAATTCTCCACCCGTAAAGACTCCAGAAAACCATGCATGGCAAATTTGCTGGCCGAGTAACCTGTGCGGGCAGGCAAACCCACGTAACCAGCTATGGACGAGATTCCCGTTACCGTTCCTTTGGATTCCAACAGATAGGGCAAAGCATATTTGGTACAATATACTGTTCCCCAAAAGTTAACATCCATCAGTTGTTTTAACACTGCTAAATCCACATCCTTAAAAAGGGCTCGCATAGAAAGTCCGGCATTGTTGATCAGGATATCAATACGTCCAAATGCAGCCACCGCTTTATCCACCAAATTTTTACAGTCGGATTCTACACTAACATCGGTAGTAACCGTAATAACATCGGTTCCTTGACTTTTTAATTCCTCTTCAATCTCTTGCAGTTTATCGGCAGAGCGGGCTGCCAGCACCAGTTTACTTCCTCGTTGAGCGAACTCTCTGGCCAGTTCCAATCCAATTCCGGACGATGCTCCGGTAATAATCACTACTTTATTTTGCATGATAAGTATTTGGTGGTAATTAGTTTCGGGTAGCAAATTTATAAAAATATCCAGAAAGATTGGTGAAATTTATCTTTCATCAGCAGGAAGTAGGAAGCGGAGAGCGGAGAGCGAGGAGCATGGAGCATGGAGCGGAGAGCGGGGAGCGGGAATGAGCGGAGAGCGTGGAGCGGAGAGCGTGAAGTGGACAGCAAATAGCGTAAAGCGGACAGAGGAAAGCGTAAAGTGGGAATGTGCGGACAACGTGGAGCGGGGAGTTATGCCTTAGTAGATAGAGTTCTATCAGAAATCTCAATTCGCATGACCTGTCCCGTGAAGAATGAACGGGATCTCAATTCGCATATCTTTTCTCACGCAAATTCTGGGACGGATAAAAAATGAAGAAACTGTTCTGATTGGTATGATGCCTACCAGAACAGTTCCGGTGCAATTATATCGATAAATGTTTTTCAGTATCAGCACTTTGCCACATATAGCATCGTTATAACCTATGGTTACGATGCTCTATTCAGCTTGTTTTGTGGAGCCAAGCGATCAGATATAAGTTTTCCCCATTTTTCAACGGCTTCCAGTTCACCATTAAGTACCGAGCTTACATCCGTATTATAAAATTCCAAATCGATAACTTTTTTAGTTTTATCGTACGGGGTAAAACTTAAATCAACCTTATCAATTACCTTGTCGGTCCCTTTAACGCCCTCCCTTCTTAAAATATGCACTCGGCAACTTTTAATTTCGGAGAGATCGATGTAATTTTCAAGATCTTTATCTTCTCTTTTTTTATAAAAAAACACAAAGTTCTTAAGCTCGTCCATTCCTATCACAAAATCACTACAAAATTCGTGAATACTTACATTACTGTTATGCTGGTTCGCTATCGCTCGAAGTGACGACAGCATTTGTTTTTTTCTATTTTTACTGTTACGCCCTGCAAACATAAAAGGCACAACAAAAACGGCCACCAAAACGGCACCGATGATGATATTTCCTAATTCCATTTTTTTGATATTAAAATTTGTATTTGATTGGTAAGTTGGCCAAGCAGAATTGCTTGACCCCGGAAATAGGGTTCGATTTATTAAACCAAATAATTTTTAAATTATTCATGTTAATAAAAAAACCCATTAAATAATAGACCGTTATATTTTTAAAAAATAGATAAAAGACTAATTTACTAGCTACTTTGTGTCAGTACTTTGCAGTACTCGAAATTAAATAGCTAATCAAATAACTACAAGCAAACTACAAAAACAAAACGGACTATTAATTGAATAAAGTTTACCAAAAATAATGGAAAGGGAATAAGTGATCGGCTTTCCGATATTGAATCAGAAAGTTACGTGAAACTCGGGAGTATTGATAAAATTCAGTTTCAAAAAATTGTTCAGCCGCCTTTATTGCTGCCCATTGTGGGTCAAAGGGGTTTTTAAAACTTGGTATGGGAAGCTGGGTAGGACTACTTACCGCATTTTCTGTTTGCGAAGTATGGCAAAAAAGTTGGCTTGCCACATTCAAAGTATACTTTTCTTGTTGGGTATTTAAAGCACCTTTTGCATCGGTAGGAACAACAGAAGCGCCCACGGTGCCTATTGCATAGCAATAAATCACTGTTAAAAGTAATACGCTTAATATCCTAACTGTATTTTTCACGCAACAAAGATAATCTAAAAACGATATGAAAACACAATCTTCATTCCGGGGAGATAGAATAATTTATTTCCTTTTTTTTTCTTTTTTCGAGCTTTTGTATAAGTGTGCCATGGCGATAATTTGGCTTTGTAGGCAGAAGTAAGAAGATGCTGAGGAAATGATAAAATTATGCTACTGTTGTGCATATCCTAATCCAATCAGTATTAGACTTGCCTTAAAAAATTACACAAAAGAGTGGTAAAATAACATCTATTAAAAAAAATAACAAATTCAGCTTAAATCGTTAACTTTGTTGGAATAAAACAATGAAAGATATGGATTTACAAACAAATAAAATCGAGATAATACAAAAGATAATGAACGTTTCAAAGGCATCATTATTGGATAAAATCAGCAATATCCTTGAGAAGAAATGATTGTAGGTTATACAACTAATGGCAAATCATTAACAAAACAACAATATAACGAACGATTAATTGGTGCTGAAAAACAAATAGAATCAGGGGATTATATAACACAAGAAGACCTTGAAAAGGAAATAGAGAGTTGGTAATGAGCAACTATAAAATCATCTGGACTTTCCAAGCAAAACACGATTTGAAAAGTATTTATGAATATTGGAAAACAAAATCTGTCCAAGGAACAAAAAGACCGTATATTATGCAAAGCAATACTCTCCCTTTTTGACAACTAAAATATAAAACACAACTTATGACACAAATAGATAAAACAAAACCCGTATTAGTTACCGGTGCAACAGGTTATGTTGCCGGTTGGTTGGTTAAGAAACTCTTGGAAGAGGGCATTACCGTTCATGCGGCGGTGCGAAATCCAGACAATAACGAGAAACTAGTTTACTTAAATGAACTGTCCGCATCATTGCCAGGCGAAATCAAATATTTTAAATCGGATTTATTAAAGCCCGGCTCCTACGCCCACGCCATGGAAGGATGCGAATTGGTTTTTCATACCGCCTCCCCTTTTGTGCTGGAAGTAGAAGATCCGGTTAAAGATTTAATTGAGCCTGCACAGTTGGGTACCCGTAACGTATTGGAGCAAGCCAACCTAACACCCTCGGTAAAACGGGTGGTTGTTACCAGCAGTTGCGCTGCTATTTTTGGCGACAATGCCGACCTTGAAAATACGCCCAACCATATTTTTACCGAAGAAATTTGGAACACGAGCTCCACGGCAAAGCACGGCGCCTACTCCTATTCAAAAACATTGGCCGAAAAAGAGGCTTGGAGTATTCACAATAAACAATCGCGTTGGGACTTGATCACCATCAATCCTTCGCTGGTACTTGGCCCTGCCATTAACCCATTGGACAATACATCCGAAAGCTTTAGAATCATCAAGCAATTTGGCGATGGCACTTTTAAAACGGGAGTACCTAAACTGGGCTTTGGCATTGTTGATGTGCGCGACCTAGCTTTTGCGCATTATCAGGCAGGTTTTGTGCCCGAAGCCAAAGGGCGGCATATCATATCAGGCCATAATACCTCCTTTTTAGATATGGCTCAAACCCTGCTGCCCAGATATGGCGATAAATATTCCATCCCCAAAAAGGAACTACCCAAATGGTTATTGTGGTTGATTGGACCCATCGTAAACAAAGCCCTTACCCGCAAATTTATATCTAGAAACGTAGGCTACCCCTGGATTGGTGATAACAGCAAAAGTAAAACGGCTCTGGGTGTAACTTATCGTCCATTAAAAGAAACCATGAACGATACGCTTCAACAGCTCATCGACAATAAAATATTGTAGAAAAGCCTATGGGTTAAATATAGATAAGTTGGGCTGTGACATTTATCTCCCCACTATATTAATTGACGCTAAGTATTTTAGCTAAAAAAAAGTGCTATCTGTTCCGTTAAGGCAGGTAGCACTTATGCTTTGAACTAAAATCAACATGTAAGGTAATAGATATACCACATACTCACCCGGCAACATAGCTATCTTGCTCCATTTACCGGGTGAGTTAGTGTTCATACTTCTGTTCTTATTCCTGTTCTTTATCCAGTCGTTTTTGTATTTTTTTAATAACAGACTCAATGGATGCTTCTGGTTCAATAACATTGTAATCGCCCCAAAACTGTGGATCTTCAAAACCCGCAACATTATCTTGCAAAACCATGTTGGGTTTAATCCTTTCATTTACTTTAAACTGACGCTCCGAAGCCATTTCCCAATCTGTTACCGCCATTTCCAGGGTAGAGGTGTACAGTGTGTTGAAGAGTTTCTTCTCCCAATTTATTTTAAAAGTTATCTGTCCCCTCGAATAACTATAAAAATACTTACCATCCTGCTTTCTATAGTTTACCAAATAGCTGGCTTCGGTGGGATATACGGTTGCTCCAGCAGGCTTACGTTTAATAAACATGGCCGAAGCCTTATTCTTATCTTCAATATTTATACTAAAGTTGACACTGGTAATAGCTAAAGATTCAACATCTATATAGAGCTTACCATAAAATAAAAGGTCGTCGATATATTTCTTTTGCTTAAAATCAATGATGTAAATAATCTTATTATCCACCATGGTTATATTGTCGAGGCTAAAATCATAATATTCCATTTCCTCCACACTCAATATACTATAAGGATCTTTCATAACATCCAACATCAGAGCAGAGTATGGGCCGCCTTGCAATTTAAAGGTGATGGTATCCATTTTACTATAATCAGCATCTTTACGCGCTTTAAACAGCCTCAATCCATCGGTTCGATAGCTTGAGTAAGGTTGTTTGTATACATCTATAACCGCCTCGGCCAATGATACATAGCTACGTCTTCGCTTAATAGTTTCTCTATAAAATGTAGTCATGCGCAAAGGCTCCTGCATATAATTATCCTGCTTGCGGCTTATTACCTCCCTAATAATTTGATGGGCATCCTTTGGTGCAACATTTACCTCAGAAAGCGATATGGAAAGCAAATCGAGTCCAATTTTATTATTATCGGACTTTAGTTGCAATAAGGGGATGTCCTTTTGTCGGTATCCAAGATACGAAATGTTGATAATAGTACTCAGCGGCATTTCCTTGGGTACTTTTAATGAAAAATAACCTTCGGAATTGGATACAGTTGCAATATTTGTTCCTTCAACCGTAATAGTTGCAAATACCAATGCTTCGTTGGAGCCACTTTCGGTAATCCTACCCCGATACTGCATGGTATTAAGCGTATCCGGCAAAATTTCTTCTTTTAATAGTGACGCTGCGCAAACAGAAGATGGGACAATACTAACCACAAAAACAAAAATGGATAGTATCATGAACATGCGGAGATGAATATTAAATTTTTTCATGGCGTTTATTTTAAATTAATTTTTGGCTTCTGTATGTAAGACAATGTAAGCAAAGTTTTACCCTTATTCGTTTGTGCATTTTTTTTAATGTTTAGTGTTGCTGATCCGGTGATGTGCTGATGTGCTGATGTGCTGATGCGGTGATGTGCTGATGTGCTGATGTGCTGATGCGATGATGTGCTGATGCGGTGATGCGGTGATGTGCTGATGCGGTGATGTGCTGATGCGGTGATGTGCTGATGCGATTCGGTAATGTGCTGATGCGGTGATGCGGTGATTTGTTGATTAGGTCATTGGGTTGGTATATGGTCTTCGCATTGTAATTCTAAGTTTCAAAAACTGATGAATACGCAATTTGAGGGATGAGATTTTTAGGAAGTCCGAAGTTCATCCTTATCTTTACATTAGGAATCACACTGCTAAACTATCCAACCTTTACACTAAAATTAGTAAGGAATTACCTATGATAAACAAACATAAAACCGCCATAATTACCGGAGCCTCCAGTGGTATTGGAGCTACATTTGCCAAAACACTTGCCAAAGATGGGTGGAATTTAATACTAACCGGACGGAGAACAGATAAATTAACGGAACTAAAGCAGCGTATTGTACTGCTTTATCAGGTAAGTGTACAAACGTTTACTGCAGATTTAAGTGTGAACGAAGATTTGGAAAGTTTTTTATCTGTTATCGACAAAAACACAACTATTGAACTGCTTATAAACAATGCCGGATTTGGCTCGATAGACAATTACTTTAAAAGCAATTTTTTAAATGCGCAACAAATGCTCAACGTTCATATTACGGCGAGTACCAAAATAGTGCATCGGGTTACCCCGCAAATGATTGAAAATGGCAGGGGAGCTATCATCAATCTAGCCTCTTTATCCGCGTTTTTTCCGGGTCCTAAAAGTTATTATTACTCCTCCACCAAAGCTTTTATGATTACTTTCTCCGAGTGCCTTCATATCGACCTATTCGCGAAAAACATAAAGGTACAAGCGCTCTGCCCCGGCTTTACCAACACAGCGTTTCATAGCCGACAAGGTATTACACGCTCTAAAAGTTACATCTTGAAAAAATTACTTTGGCGATCGCCCCAACAGGTTGTAAACAAAAGTCTTAAATCATTAGGCAAGAGAAATGTTATTTGTATACCTGGTTTTTTTAATCGGCTAATTTATACTAGTATCAAAATAATGCCTAAGTCGCTCTATTACAAATTGGCCGCACGTAATTCGGATATTTTCTTTAAACCCATCGATCAACAGCCCATTTCCAAAGCCAATCCATTACTCAGTCCACAAACAGGCAGAAGTCAAGAAGCAGTGAGTAGTCAGGAAGCGCTAGCAGACAGCCAGGAGGCGGCAGTAGAAAACAGGTAGTCAGCAGCTCACACTGAATACGGACAAGCTGTAACTAAAACATGTTTAATCTGCTTTTTGCAAATTAACGGAGATGTATTATTACTTTTGTACTTTGCATTTATCTGCCATTGTGCAACGTTAGAGTTAAAATTAATGAGTAAAAAAGGGAGAATAATAGCTTTAGAATTTGAATCGATTCCGAAATTATTGTGGAGTTATTTCCTACCTGCTTTTGCAGGAGTAATCATCAATTCACTGTATAATATTGTCGATCGTATTTTTATAGGACAATATGTTGATGCCTTGGCCTTGGCGGGTTTGAGCGCTATTTTCCCCATCATGATTATAATGATGGCCTTTGGTATGATGGTAGGTATGGGAGCGGGGGTGCGTGTTTCCATCAATCTTGGTAAAAAGGACTATAAACGGGCCGAGCTGGTACTTGGCAATGCCTTTATAATGATGATAATAGTATCCGCCCTGATTACGGTGATAGGTTTTACCATCAGTAATCCGTTATTACAATTTTTTGGTGTAAACAGCCAAACATATACCTACGCTCAGGAATATCTTCACATTATTTTAGCCGGAACCGTCTTTAACATCGTAGGTTATTCGCTTAATAACCTGATACGATCGGAAGGGAGCGCCAAAATTGCCATGATATCCATGCTCATAAGTGCCGGATTAAATATCGTGTTGGATTATATTTTTATTGTACGCTTCCATATGGGGGTAAAGGGGGCAGCCTATGCAACAGTGCTGTCGCAAGTAGTGCTAACCATTTGGGTTATAGCTCATTTTAAAAGTTCTCGCTCTGTAATAAAACTGCACATGCGCAATTTCAAATTAACCCGCGACATTGTTTGGTACATCATTAGTATCGGTTTTGCTCCGTTTAGTATGCAATTGGCTTCGAGTGCCGTATTTGGCCTGTATAATATACAGCTAATAAAACACGGAAGCGATATAGCCATTGGTGCTATGGGAGTTATCATTAGTGTTGCTATGCTAATGGTAATGACTATAATATCTATCACCATGGCCAATCAGCCCATCATAGGATTTAACGTAGGAGCCAAAAACTATAAAAGGGTTAAACAAACCCTTGTTATTTCAATTACCGCTGCTACCCTTATTTCTGTTGTAGGCTTTGCCATAGTACAATTATTGCCCGGCCCCATTATTAAATTGTTTAATAACGACGATGCAGAGTTACTAACGATTGGTACCCAAGGCTTGCGCATCTTCTTATTTGCATTGCCGTTAATTGGCTTTCAAATCGTTATCGGCAACTACTACCAATCCATAGGTAAGGCTGGCATTTCAGCTTTTTTATCCGTTTTGCGCCAAGTTATTTTCCTTATCCCGCTACTGTTTGTACTACCTAAATACTTTGGTCTTACTGGAGTATGGCTTTCTGCTCCTATATCCGATGCCATGGCAGCATCTGTTTGTATATTTTTTACCATCCATGAATTCCGCAAATTAAATAAAGCTATTGCATTACAAGCCTTATAAGTTTCAGAGTTAAGCAATCTGGAAAATAAATATTTTCTGTACAAAAACTTTTTAATGAGAATATTCACAATGATAAACCTTAAAAATACCATCGTAGCCGTTTCCACAGCACAAGGAGCCGGCGCCATTGCCATAATCCGACTTACTGGCTCGCAAAGCATTGTCATTTGTGATAAGGTGTTTAAATCCATACGCACCGGAAAAAAGCTCATCAACCAACAAGCCCATACCGTTCATTTTGGCTCATTAATGGATGGAGAAAAGGAGCTGGACGAGGTGCTGGTGAGTATCTTTAAAGCCCCTCATTCGTTTACGGGCGAAGATACCGTAGAGGTTTCGTGCCACGGTGCACCTTTTATCCAACAAAAGGTATTGGAACTTTTTATCAAGAACGGTGCACACCTGGCCGCTCCCGGTGAGTTTACCCAACGAGCCTTCCTAAACGGTAAGATGGATCTTTCGCAGGCCGAAGCAGTAGCCGACCTCATCGCCTCAAAAAGTGAGGCCGCACGTCGTGTTGCATTGCAACAGATGAAAGGTGGTTTTTCCAACGAGCTCGTACACTTGCGTGAGCGACTGCTCAATTTCATATCCCTCGTTGAACTTGAGCTGGATTTTAGCGAAGAAGACGTGGAGTTTGCCGACCGTAAACAACTGATTGCCTTAGTAGATGAAGTGGAACAACTGCTCACCAAACTAATCAACTCCTTCTCCCTGGGCAACGCCATCAAAAATGGTATCCCCGTAGCCATCGTGGGCCATACCAACGCCGGAAAATCCACACTGCTTAATACCATTCTTCAGGAAGACCGTGCCATCGTTTCCGATATCCACGGAACCACCCGCGATGCCATTGAGGATACCATCAACATCAAAGGCATCACCTTCCGCTTTATCGACACCGCCGGCATACGTAAAACCACCGACGCCATCGAGAACATAGGCATAAGCCGCACTTATACCAAAATAGGCTCCGCCTCCATCGTCATACTGATGCTCGACATCAACGATCCCAACCCTAAAATTCACGAAGCCATAGCTGAGGTGAAAGAAAAAATGAACCAAGAACAAAAATTGGTAGTGGCCATCAATAAAATCGATTTAACGGACAGCAGTGAGATAAGTGCTCGCTTCAGCCCCAAAAAATTCCCCGAACTGTCACGCCAAGATGCCATCGTACCCTTATCGGCAAAAAAACAGACTGGGGTAGACCAACTGCTTAACGAACTTATAGATACCGTAAACCTTAAGGCCGTAGATAACGACGAAGTAATTGTAACCAACGCCCGCCATTACGAAGCACTACAACGTTCGCACGAGTCTATATTGCGTGTATTGGAAGGCCTACATAGCGGCATATCCGGCGACTTTGTAGCCCAAGACATCCGCGAAGTCCTTCATTATCTCGGTCAAATTACTGGTGGCGAAATACATACCCATGAGGTGCTGGGAAACATATTTAAGAATTTCTGTATCGGAAAATAGGCCACACGACGGCAACGGCCGTGCGACGGCAACGGGTTATTGATTTGCAGCTTGTATAATCGCGAGACGAGAACGGGTTAATGGTTGCGCGTGATTTAAAGCCACTATACGTAGGTAATACAGCGGCTTTTTATTGAGAAAATATTTTCCAATTCTTTACCCACCATCAACACTTTCCATTAATTTCATATTTCTCCAGTATTTTATATAAATCTTTTTATTACATTAGCCAAAGTTTGACAAGTCATGATAAAAAAAGCCATGTTTTTAGGAAAGAGAATTAAAGAACTAAGAGAAGAGCAAGCATTGCTTCAAAGGCAACTTGCTGCCAGTTTAGAAATAGACACACCTATGTACAGCAAGATTGAGCGAGGAGAACGTAATGCTAAGCGAGAGCAAATTGTTAAACTTGCTAAATTGCTTAATACAGATAAAAATGAACTATTGGCCATGTGGTTGGCCGGACAGGTTTACGATTTGGTGAAAAATGAAAAAGTAGCACAAAGTGCACTTAAAATGGTGGAAAACGAATTAATATAAATAATGGCCAAGAAAAACGGAAACGGAACTGAAGAAAACCTAGAAAAAAAGCTGTGGCTTACAGCAGATAAACTGCGTAAGAATATTGATGCTGCCGAATACAAACATGTTGTATTGGGCCTAATCTTTCTGAAATATATCTCAGATGCATTTAGCGAGTTACACAATAAATTAGTGGCAGGTGAAGGGGAATATGCCGGAGCCGACCCCGAAGATAAAGACGAGTACGGTGCTGAGAATGTATTTTTTGTACCCGAACAAGCTCGATGGTCTAGCATACAATCACAAGCAAAAATGCCAAATATTGGCAAGCTGATTGATGATGCCATGGATTTAATTGAAGCTGACAATGCCGTACTTAAAGGCATCCTCCCAAAAACTTACGGTCGTTCAAACCTCGACCCTCAAACTTTGGGTGGTTTAATTGATACCATAGGAACCATTGCTTTAGGTGACAAGAAAGCCAAAAGTCAAGATGTATTGGGGCGTGTGTATGAATACTTTTTAGGTCAGTTTGCTTTGGCCGAAGGACAAAAGGGCGGACAGTTCTATACGCCAGAAAGCATTGTAAAGCTTTTGGTGGAAATGCTACAGCCTTACAAAGGACGTGTTTATGACCCTTGTTGTGGTAGTGGTGGTATGTTTGTGCAAAGTGAAAAGTTTATCGAAAGCCATCAGGGACGATTGGATGATATTTCGGTTTACGGACAGGAAAGCAATCAAACTACCTATCGCTTATGCCGAATGAACCTTGCCATACGTGGTATTGATGGATCAAACATTAAATGGAATACCGAAGGTTCGTTTTTGAACAATGCACATAAAGACTTAAAAGCCGATTTCATCATAGCCAACCCTCCGTTTAATGTGAGCGATTGGAGTGGCGAATTACTGCGTGATGATGCTCGTTGGCAATATGGCATACCACCAGCCGGAAATGCAAACTTTGGTTGGGTACAGCACTTTTTGTATCACTTAAAACCTGATGGCGGACATGCAGGTTTTGTATTGGCAAACGGTTCGTTAAGTTCCAATACCGGAGGCGAAGGCGACATACGACAAAAGCTCGTGGAAAACGACTTGGTTGAATGTATCGTTATGCTTCCGAAAGCGCTATTTTTTAATACGGGTATCCCTGCTTGTTTGTGGTTTTTACGCCGTGGCAAAAAACAATCCCGATCCATCGGGAAAGTATTGTTTATTGATGCTTCGGAATTGGGTTATATGATTGACCGCAAAAACAGAACCTTTGCACCCGAAGACATTAGTACTGTTGGCGACACCTATCACAATTGGTTGTCTTCGACAGGCTCAGACAACGATAAGTACCAAGATGTAAAAGGCTTTTGCAAATCGGCAAGCCTTGAAGATATTCAAAAGCATAAATTTGTATTGACTCCGGGACGCTATGTGGGTATTCCCGATGAAGTAGACGATGGCATTCCATTCCAAGAAAAAGTAGATACACTTACTTCCCGATTACGTGAACAAATGAATCAAGCCCAAACGCTTGATAAAGAAATTGCAGCACAATTGGCTAAAATTGGCATTAAGTTATGAGCAATAAAAATGTAAAAATAGCGGTAAATGGGCTTGAAATAGGTTTGTTAAAAGCACAGCAAGAAGATTTTATTTGCATTACAGATATAGCAAAGCACAAGAATCCGGAAGCTCCTAGAGACATCATTAAAAATTGGATGCGTAGTAAAAACACCATTGAACTACTTGGACTTTGGGAGAGACTGCACAATCCCGATTTTAAACAGGTCGAATTCGACCTGTTTAGAAATGAAGCTGGCTATAACCACTTTGTATTGTCTCCGCAAAAATGGATTGAGGCTACCAATGCCATAGGGATACAATCCAAATCGGGCAGATATGGAGGTACATATGCGCATGTAGATATAGCACTTGAATTTGCATCTTGGGTTTCTGTTGAGTTTAAATTCTACTTAATTAAGGAATTTCAGCATCTGAAAAGCCAACAAGCAAAGGAGCTTGACTGGGATATTAAACGAAAACTCACAAAAATAAACTACCGGATACATACCGATGCCATAAAAGAAAACCTGATTCCCACTAATCTTACACCATTACAGGTTAGTCATGTTTATGCCAACGAAGCCGATGTGTTAAATGTAGCTCTATTTGGAAAAACAGCCAAAGCGTGGCGTGATGAAAACCCCGATGAGAAAGGAAATATACGAGATTATGCCAATGTTAGCCAATTGGTATGTTTATCCAATCTTGAAAATTTAAACGCTGTTTTTATTAGCGATGGTTTAATACAAAGCGACCGCTTACTTAGGCTTAACCAGATAGCTATACAACAAATGAAAATATTACTCCAAGATAGTAACCTTAAAAAACTTGAAGGAGGTAAAGATGCATAACATTGAACAATGGGGCAGCGGAATTAACCGTATCATCTCTGCTTGCGAAGAACATGGCTTGCAAACCCCTAAAATTGCAGAACAAAACGACTTTTTTGATATTGAGTTTTATCGTCCACGGACGATTACGGACGATAATACTTCCCAAAAGCCTGAGTTGCAGCCAGAGTCTAAATTGGCACAGCCCGAGTTGCAGCAGGAGCTTAAAACTTTATTAGATAAGGGATTAGAGGAAGAACAGCAAGAGTTACAGCAAGAGTTTAAAGGCCGACAGCCCGAGTCTTTATACGCAGCCTTAGTTCTCAGGCTGGCGTTAAATAACCTTTCAAAACAAGGTTTGGCTGATGTGCTTGGGCATAAAAGTATTTCAGGACAATTAAAAGTGGTAATTGCTAAGTTGCTAGATGACCAATTAATAGAATGGACTATCCCTGAAAAACCCAACAGTTCTAAGCAAAAGTATAAACTCACCAAACGAGGAGTCGCATTTTATACTTTGGTAAAAAAGGAGGACAGGGCATGAACGAGATAAGTATAAACGAAATTGGAGATTTTCCAATTGATTGGGAGATAAAACCCCTATCTGCCATTTTGGAAAACAAAGTAACCTATGGTATTGTCCAGCCTGGGTTTCATGATGATAATGGCATACCTATATTAAGGGTAAATAACATTAGAAATGGAATTATTGATGATAATGAAGTAATGAGGGTTTCAACTGAAATTGCTTCAAAATACAATCGTACGAAATTAAAAGGTGGAGAGATTTTAATAACACTAGTGGGCAATCTTGGGGAATTGGCAATTGTTCCTGAAAAGCATAAAGGATGGAATATTGCCCGTGCTGTTGGCTTGCTTAACCTTAAAGATAAAACTGATAACTATTGGATTTATACGTGGTTATCGTCAAAGCAAATTACTCATTATATTAAAACTCATGCTAATACAACGGTACAACATACTCTTAATCTCTCCGATGTAGAATCTTTGCCAATTGTGTTGCCACCTAAATTAGAAAGAGATGCTCTGGCAAACATTGTTGCAAGTTTTAATAAAAAAATCACCCTGCTCCGTCAACAAAACCAAGACTTAGAAGAACTGGCACAAACCCTTTTTAAACGTTGGTTTGTAGAGTTTGAGTTTCCCTTCGACTTCGCTCAGGGTAAACCTAACAAAAATGGAGAACCGCTTGCCCTGAGCAAAGCCGAAGGGTATAAAAGCTCTGGTGGCAAAATGGTTGAGAGTGAATTGGGAGAAATTCCGGAGGGGTGGAGAGTTGGCTACTTAAATACGTTCATATTAAATTCTATAGGAGGTGATTATGGAAATGAGGAAATTACAGGAGATTTTACAGAAGAGGCAACTTGTCTTAGAGGTACAGATTTGCCCGATATGAAAACTGGCCTTCCATTACGCGCTCCTGTAAGGTTTATAAAGGCTCTTAAATTAAAGAAATGTCAGTTAAACAGTGGAGATATTGTAATTGAAATTAGTGGCGGAACAGAGAATCAGTCAACTGGAAGAGTAATGTATATCAATAATGAAATACTTACCCATTTTAACCGACCTATGACTTGCGTTAATTTCTGTAGAATATTAAGACCAAGAAAAGAATATTATTCTTATTTCACATATTTATTACTTCAGTATCTATATGATAAAGGAATATTTTTCAATCTTGAAAATGGTACAACAGGTATTAAAAATCTTGATATAAAAACCTTATTAAATGATTTCGAACTAATTATTCCAACTAATGAATTAGTAGAAAAATTAGATGTTGCAATTAGATTAAATTTTGTCAAAATACAGGAGAATAACAAAGAAATCCAAACCCTAACCCAATTACGAGACACCTTGTTGCAAAAGGTAATGAGTGGGGAATTGAGGGTTCAAAACTAAGATATAGATTATGCAAGTTAAGTTTCTTAAAGCAGGAAAAGGGGATGCAATTCTTGTAAAAAGTATTGGTAAAAACATGCTAATTGATGGCGGTGATGACACAACATATCTTTTTAAAGAATTAGATGGAATATTTAATAACAATGAATGTATTGACATACTTGTTATTACTCATCATGATTCAGACCACATTAAGGGCATCATTGACTTTCTGGTTGAACTTAAGAATAATCGATTTGGAGAGCCAAAAGACTTTGTCAAGCAAGTTTACTTTAATTCTCCTAGGATTATAAAAGGGAAACCAATTCCAAAGGAATCGAAATACCTATCTTTTCAACAGGCATCAGATGTCGAGGTTCTTATTAATCATCTAGAATTAAAATGGGATACCATTTTGCTAGATACCACCCCTTCAATTCAATTAGGAGACATTAAATTAACATGCCTTTCACCAACAGAGGATATTGTTGATGGCTATGCTAATACGAGCGGAGCTTACCTTTCTGCCGATGAAAGGTCAGACTGGAATAGAAGCTTAACCGACCTTGAAAAACACGTTAAAGATAAAAGTCTCGACAATCGGATGCCTAATCAGAGTAGCATTGTATTTCAAATGGACTATAATGGAAAAAAGAGCTTATTAACCGGTGATGTAACACCCAAAAGATTAGAATCAATCATATCAAAGTTGTATGAAGAAAATGACACAGAGTTAATACCTCTTGATTTTATAAAGCTTCCTCACCACGGTAGTCATAGGAATATTACAAAAGATATAATTTCTAAAATCAGTTGCGCAAAATATATTATTTGTACGGATGGGAATAATCATTTTTTACCTGACAAAAAGGCTTTGCTTAAAGTAATAAAATATCAACACGTTAAAGGGAAAAAAATTTCATTCTTATTCAATTATTCTGAGACGCTAGAAAAGCTTCGGATAACGGATATTGAAAAAAGAAAATACAACATAGTCCTTGAACCTAATAACTCATTAGATGGATACAGTTTTCCAGCAATATAAGAAATGTGGAGTCAAAGTAAAGACTGAAGTTGGCGGTTCTGAAGATTGGTCTTCTGGTTTTTTATATGCTACTTCAACAAACAGCCAGTATAATTATGTTTTTACAACAAAACATACATTCAAACATAGCAATGATGACGATGAAGTTTTTATTGAAGATATTGGGTTTATTGAAATACAATGTTATAATCAAACAGAATTTATTCACTACGAATATATTCCTCAAAAAGAAATATCTAGCAAATTGTAACTACTCAGCAAGCATCAACTGTTAATAATTAAGGTGATATGCTTTGAATATTTTGGGTGTAGGAAAATTTCGAGTTGTTCTATTCGATTGTCGCGGTCTGGATTTTAAAAACGTAAATTATTGCGTACTTTGTGG